>NZ_JBYCZV010000017.1:0-118930 GCF_057586415.1 Nocardioides sp. SRI_004 | reverse complement strand
GCGGCGAGCTTGGCGGAGATGCCGGTCTTGATCTTCTCCCAGACCCGCGGGATGCCGAAGAAGCGCGTGGGGTGCACCTCGCCGAGCGGCGTCGCGCCGCGGCCGCCGAGCGCGATGCCGCCGTCGCGCCGCCGCCGGCGCGCCACCGCGACGAGGAGGACGACTACGCCGACACCGGCTGGGTCGTCCGGTTCTTCACCAGCCCCACCGCGATGGCCACGGCCCTCGTCGTCCTGGCGCTGCTCATCGGCGTTCGCGACATCGTCGGTGGCTTCAGCGGGGGTGCGCTGTCGCCCACCCCGGGCAGTGCCGGCGACTGGTGGCGGCTGCACGTCGAGGGGTGGCACCCGATCGGCTTCGGCTCCGACGTGCCCGCGCCGGCGTACGTGCTCCCGCTCGCCCTCCTCGCCTGGCCGGTCGGCCCCTCCACGCTGATCAGCCTGGTGATGGCCCTCGCGGCGCCGGTCGCGCTGTGGGGTGCCTGGCGCTTCCTGCGGGTGGTGGGCCGCTTCGTGACGCCGTACGGCGCGCCGCGCTGGCTGCTCCTGTGGGGGTCGGTCATGTGGGCGCTCGTGCCGCTCGCGTCCGGTGCCTGGGGTGGCGGGCGCTGGGGCGTGGTCGTCGCGTCCGCGATCCTGCCGTGGCTCGCGCACGCCGCCCTCGGCTTCGCCGACCCCGATGCCGCGCACCGCTGGCGGGCCGGCTGGCGCACCGGCCTCGCGCTCGCCCTGCTGACCGCGGTCGCGCCGTCGTCCTGGCTGGTCCTCGCGGTGCTGATCGGCGTGCTGGTCGGCTTCGCGTTCCGGCTCGCGCCGGGGGAGGTCCGGGAGCGGTCCGTGTGGGGGCCGCCGGTGGCCGCGCTCGCCGTCCCGCTCCTCGTGCTGGTGCCGTGGTGGCTGCCGGCCGTCCTCGAGGGCGCCGCCGGCACGCTCGTGCTCGACATCGGCCGCTGGCCGAGCGCCGCGACGTCCGGCTGGGACCTGCTGGCGGGCCGGGTCGGCGACCTCGGCGCCCCCGCGGCCGTCGGACTCGTCCTCCCCGTCCTCGCCCTGCTGTCGCTCATCCCAGCGGCCACCCGGATCCCGGTCGTGGCCTGCTGGGTGGTCGCCGCCGTGACCGCCGCCGTCGGGGTCCCGCTCGCGGTGACCTCGGTCGGCCTCGCCGGGGGAGACGGCCAGCAGCCGGGCCTCGGCATCGTGCTGCTCGTCCTGCAGGGCGCGTGGCTCACCGCCGCCCTGCTCGGTGGCCTCTCGCTGCACCACCTCGGCGACCAGAGGAGGCCGGTCCAGGCCGGCCTCGCGCTCGCCGGCCTCGCCGGGCTGGTGGCCCCGCTGGTCGGGCTGGTCTGGTTCGCGGTGTGGGGCGGCGAGGACCTGACCGACGACCCGCCGTCCGACGTGCCCGTCTACATGGCACAGCGCGCCGAGCAGGCCGACCAGGACGGCATCCTCGTGCTGCGCGGCAGCATCGCTGACGGGCTCTCCTACGAGGTCCACCGCGGCGACGGCATGACCCTCGGCGAGGACGAGATCGCCGCGCTGACCCCCGAGGACGCCGAGGTCACCGCGGTCATCCGGAGCCTGGTCACCGCGCCCGATCCCGACGCGGTGCAGGAGCTGTCGCGTCGCGGGATCCTGTACGTCGTCCAGGCGGCCCCGGCCGACGGATCCGTGGCCTCCAGCCTCGACGCCACCTCCGGTCTGGTCCAGGCCAGCTCGAGCCGCGGCACCCGCGCCTGGCAGGTCGACCCCGCACCCGGACCGCTGCCCGAGCACCACGACTGGGTCCGCGCGCTGCTCCTGCTCGTGCAGGGGATCGCGATCCCGGTCCTCGTCGTGCTGGCCCTCCCGCCCCTGCGAAGGAGCCGTGATGACTGAGCCCGGATCCACCGAGAAGGCCGGCGCCGGCCGCCGCGCGTCGGTCTCCCGCGGCCGCCGCATCGACCTCCTGGTCGCCCTCGCGATCGCCGCCCCCGCCGTCGTCGCGCTGAGCGTCGGCGTCATCGGCGGCGAGGACAACCCGCTGTCCGGCCCACAGCCGCCCACGACCTCCGCCCTGACGTCCGCCACGATGGTCTGCCCGGGCGGACTGACCGGCGACGACGGTGCCGTCCGCGTGACCCGGACCCCCGACGTGCCGGGTGGTGAACTCGCGGTCGCCACGGCGCCCGCCGCGCGCGGCGCCTCCGGCAGCAGCGCCACCAAGGCCGGCAAGCCGGTCACGGTCGAGCAGGGCAGCACCGTCGAGGTGCCGTCGAGCACCGGTCCCACCGTCCTCGACGGCCGTGGCGCCGCGGCCCCGGGCATCGCGGCCGGACGGGACGGCGAGCTCGCGGTGCCCGAGTGCCGCGGACCGTCGTACGACGAGTGGCTGGTGGGCGTCGGGGCGTCGGCCCGCTACGCCACCACGATCGAGCTGGTGAACCCCGACGACGGCGACGCGGTCGTCGACCTCGCCCTCCACGACGCCACGGGTCCCGTCGAGGAGCCCGCGCTGCGCGGCATCGAGGTGCCGCCGCACGGCGTGAAGCGCATCGACCTCGCCACGGCCGCCCCGCGCGCCGAGGCGACCGCCGCCCACCTGACCGTCGTCCGGGGCCGGGTCACCGCGACCGCGCGCAACACCTGGGACCCGCTCGGCCGTGGCGTGGTGAGCACCGACTTCCTCCCCGCGGACACGAGCCCCTCCAGCAGCAGCCTGATCCTCGGCGTCCCGAAGAAGCCCGCGCAGCCGACCCTCCAGCTCGCCAACCCGGGGGACGACGAGGTGCGCGTCGCCGTCCGGTTCGTGACCGAGCAGGCCGCCTTCACGCCCACCGGCGCCCCGGAGATCTCGGTCCCGCCCCAGGCGATGGAGACGGTCGACCTCACCAAGCTGTTCAAGGGCGCGACCGCGGACGGCGTCGTCGGCATCGAGCTCGAGGCGTCCGGGCCGGTGGCGTCGTCCTTCATGGCGCTGTCCGGTGACGACCTCGTGCTGCTGGCGCCGACGCCCTCGCTCGACGAGCCGGCCGCGGCCGTCGTCCCCTCGGGCCGGAAGAGCGTCGTGCTCGGCGGCGCCGAGCGCACGGCAGTGGTCGACGTCGTGTCCTACGACGCCGCCGGCAAGGAGATCCGCGCGGACAAGGTGGAGATCGGCACCGACCGCGGCGCCACGCTCAGCCTGCCGGACGACGCCGCGTCGATCTCGGTCGTCTCCCGCAACACCCGGATCCAGGCGGTCGTCCTGGCGGCCACCGGCGGCAGGCGGCCGGGACTGGCGACCCTGCGGGTGCGGCCGGCGGAGCTGCGGGCCGAGATCCCGGTCGTCGAGCCCGACTGACCGGCTGATCAGTCGTCGTCGCCGGGGTAGCGCGGGTCCACCTCGGCCGGCTCGATCCCGAGCAGCTCGGCGACCTGCTCCACCACGACGGTGAGGATGATCGCCTCGAGGTCGGCCCGGTCGCCCGCGCGGTGCTCCAGGGGCCGGCGGAACACGACGAGGCGGGTGGGTTTCGTACCGCTCCCGCGCACGAGCGACGACAGCGGCACGTGGCCGGAGTCCCAGTCGTCCGGCAGCTGCGGGGTGTCCTCGACGGCGTACTCCAGCAGGCCGAGGTGCTGCGACCAGCGCGCGTCGATCTCGGTGACGACGTCGAGCATGATCCGGTCGAACAGCTCGCGGCGGCGCAACGGCCGCGGCGGGCGGTGGCTGGTGTCCGGCCAGGTCAGCGGCAGGACCGCGGGGCCGCGCATGCCGCGTCCGCGACGGTCGCGCCGCGGGCGGGCGACCCGGGTCTCCTCGTCCTCACTCATCGTCCAGCGAGCCTATCCAGCGGATCACCCTCCGGGCGGTACCGTCTGCCGCGTGAGCGCGATTCCGGCACCGCAGGGCATGCGCACCTGCTCGCGCACCGCGTGCGCCCGGCGTGCGGTTGCGACCCTGACCTATGTGTACGCCGACTCCACCGCCGTCCTCGGACCGCTCGCCACCTTCGCGGAGCCCCACGCCTACGACCTGTGCGACCAGCACAGCGAGCGGCTCTCCGCACCGCGCGGCTGGGAGGTCGTCCGGCTCTCCCTCGGCACCCAGCAGCAGGGACCGAGCGGCGACGACCTGCTCGCGCTCGCCGACGCCGTCCGGGAGGCGGCTCGTCCGGTCCCGCAGCCGGTGGTCGAGCAGCCGCGCGAGAGCGGCCGTGAGGTCGCCCGCAAGGGCCACCTGCGCATGCTCACCACCGAGTAGTCCGGCGGGGACAGTCGTGCACTAGTGTCCGGGTCATGGCCAGTGCCACGACCTCACCGGACAACCTGAGCAAGGTCTTCAAGGCCTACGACGTTCGCGGCATCGTCGGCGAGCAGCTCGACGAGGACCTGGCGCGCGCGACCGGAGCGGCGTACGTCGAGGTGCTCGGTGTCGACGCGATCGTGGTCGGCTACGACATGCGGCCCAGCTCGCCCGCCCTCGCGGGTGCGTTCGCCGACGGCGCGACCGGAGCCGGCGCCGACGTCACCATGATCGGCCTCGCGTCGACCGACCAGCTCTACTTCGCCTCGGGCCACCTCGGCCTGCCGGGGGCGATGTTCACGGCCAGCCACAACCCCGCGCAGTACAACGGCATCAAGATGTGCCGCGCGTTCGCGCAGCCGGTCGGCATGGAGAGCGGCCTGGCCGAGATCCGCGACCGCGTGGCGACCGGCACGGCCGTCGCGAACGGTGGCGGGTCGGGCTCCATCGGCTCGCACGACGTACTCCAGGCCTACGCCGCGCACCTGCTGTCGCTCGCGCCGGTCACGGGTCGCCGCATCCGGGTCGTCGTCGACGCCGGCAACGGCATGGCCGGGCACACCGCGCCCGCGGTCTTCGACCGGCTCGCCGACCAGGTCGAGATGGTGCCGATGTACTTCGAGCTCGACGGCACGTTCCCCAACCACGAGGCCAACCCGATCGAGCCGGCCAACCTGGTCGACCTGCAGAAGCGGGTGCTCGCGGAGGGTGCCGACATCGGCCTGGCCTTCGACGGCGACGCCGACCGCTGCTTCCTCGTCGACGAGCGCGGCGAGCTGGTCTCGCCCTCGACGCTGACCGCCCTCATCGCCGCCCGCGAGCTCGCCAAGGAGCCCGGCGCGACGGTGATCCACAACCTGATCACCTCCCGCGCCGTGCCGGAGATCGTCGCCGAGCTCGGCGGCACGCCCGTCCGGACCCGGGTCGGCCACTCCTACATCAAGGCCACCATGGCCGAGACCGACGCGATCTTCGGCGGCGAGCACAGCGGCCACTTCTACTTCCGCGACTTCTGGCGCGCCGACTCCGGGATGCTGGCCGCGCTGCACGCGATGGCCGCCCTCGCCGAGGCCGACGTGCCGCTGTCGACCCTGCTGGCGTCGTACGAGCGCTATCCGCTGAGCGGCGAGATCAACAGCACGGTGGCCGACCAGGCGGCCGTGCTGGCCGAGCTCGAGCAGACCTGGAGCTCGAAGGACGGCGTGAGCGTCGACAAGCTCGACGGCCTCACCGTCAGCCACGCGGACTGGGCGTTCAACGTCCGCGCCTCCAACACCGAGCCGCTGCTGCGGCTCAACGCCGAAGGGAAGGACGAGTCCACCATGGCCCGAGTCCGCGACGAGGTCCTCACCACCATCAGGGGCGAGCAGTGAGCGCCCCCGAGATCTCGCCGGAGCTGCTGGCGATCATCGTGTGCCCGGCCTGCCGGTCCGACCTGGCGCTCACCGCTGCCGGTGACGCGACCGAGCTGGTCTGCAGCGGCTGCGGCCTGGCCTACCCCGTGCGCGACGGCATCCCGGTGCTGCTCGTCGACGAGGCCCGCAAGCCCGCCTAGCCCACCGGAGACAGGGGAGCGGCATGGTCTGGTTCGACGAGTCCCGGCTGGACGACGAGGGCGCGCTCGCGTCGGCGGACCTCCGCCTGCGCACGCTCGCCGAGTCCGGAGCCCGGGTACGACGTGAGGTCGGCGACTCCGCGGACGCGATCGCCGAGGCGGTGGCGCGGGCCAGCGAGGCCCGGCCGCGTGCGGTGATCGCCGCGGGCCCGGACTCCCGCCTGCTGCGGGCGGTGCTCGAGCCGTTCTGCCCGGTCCCGTTCGTGGCGTGGCCGTCGCCGGCGCTGCCCGGCTGGGCCGGGAGCCTCGACCTCGTGGTCGTGCTCGCCCCGGAGGGCGGTGACGCGGGGACGGCGCTGGCCGTGGCCGAGGCCGCCCGTCGCGGCTGCCAGCTGGTCGTCGCGACGCCCCGCGACTCGGTCGTCGCCGAGCACGCCACCGGCCGCTGGGCGACGCTGCTGCCGACCAGCACCGGCGACCAGCTCGCCACGGCGGTCGCGATGCTGTCCTTCCTCGACCAGGTCCACCTCGGCCCGACCGCCGACCCCGAGTCGGTCGCGGAGGCGCTGGACGCGGTCGCGATCGCCTGCTCGCCGCACCGCGACATCTCGATCAACCCGGCCAAGATGCTGGCGATCTCGCTGGCCGACGCCAGCCCGCTGATCTGGGGCGGGTCGGTGCTCGCCGCCCGGGCCGCCCGCCGGGTCGCGGAGTCGACCCGTCGTACCTCCGGGCGCACGGCCCTCGCCGGCGACGCCGAGCACCTGCTCCCCGTCATCGAGGCCGCGCGTCCGCGCAACGTCTTCGCCGACCCGTTCGCCGACGACACGGGCGACCGGCGCCCGGTGCTGGTGATCCTCGACGACGGCGTCGACGACCCGGTGGTCCGCGACCAGCGGATCCGCCTCGAGGAGGGCGCGACCGCTCACGACGTGCGCATCGAGCACGTCTCCTCGGAGGCCGTCGGCGAGGTCGCGCGCTACGCGTCGCTGCTGCTGCACGGCACCTACGCGGCCGAGTACCTCCGCCTCGGCCTCGTCGCCGACTGAGCGTCCCGGAGCCCGCGACGGGGCAGCGCGGCTCACAGCCACGCTTTGTCTGACACTTGGACTCCTCCCAGCGTTCTTGGGTACCAAGGAGTGATGGCCACTCCTCGTGACCCCTCGCTCGACAACGCCAAGATGGGACTCGTCGTCCTCGTCGTCCTCGGCCACACCTGGGCGCTCCTGCCGTCCGAGGCCGAGGCCGCGTGGCACCTCTACGACTTCGTCTACCTCTGGCACATGCCGGCCTTCGTGTTCCTCTCCGGCTACCTCTCCCGGGGCTTCCACTACAGCCCGGCGCGGATGTGGCAGCTGGTCACCGACCTGCTCGTGCCCTATGTGCTCTTCGAGGGCCTGCTCGCGTGGTTCCGGCTGCACGTCGGGGGCGAGCGGTTGCAGGACCTGTGGCTCGATCCGCACTTCCCGATGTGGTACCTCCTCGCCCTGGTCGCGTGGCGGCTGGTCACGCCGCTGCTGCGACCGCTGCCGGGAGCCGTCGTCGTGGCGGTCGCGATCAGCATCGGCAGCGGCTTCCTGCAGGGGGAGTGGATGGCGCTGCTGGACCTGCCCCGCATCCTCGGCTTCCTGCCGTTCTTCGTGCTCGGCCTGAAGACCACGCCCGAGGCGCTGGAGTGGGTGCGCGGCCGCTTCCCGGCCGTCCTCGGTGCGGTCACCTTCGCCGTGATCGCGGTGCTGGCGGTCAACCTCGACCGCTGGGCGTCGACCGGCTACCTCTACCAGCGGCCGTTCGACCTGATGGACGTCCCCGACTCCACCGCCGTGCTGACCCGGCTGCTGGTGATGGCGGTCGGGCTCGCGGGCACCTTCGCGTGGCTCGCGCTCGTGCCGCGGCGCAGCGGCTGGTTCACCCGGATGGGTGCCGCGACGATGATCGTCTACCTCTTCCACGGCTTCGCCGTGAAGGGCATCGAGTACGCCGGCTTCCCCGCCTGGTTCGACGGCCACCCGTGGCTGGGGCTGCTCGCCGCCACCGGGTTCGGCCTGGCCGTGGCGCTCGGGCTGGCGGCGCCGCCGGTCCGGCGGGTGCTCGGTCGCGTGGTCGACCCGTTCGGCCCGGCCCAGCGGCAGCTGCGGGAGGCGGTCGACCTCGCGGTCGTCGCCGCCGCGCACGAGGAGGACTCCGAGCCGGTGGCGGTGGGGACCCGTTAGCGGCCCGGTAGCCTTCGGGCCATGAGCGCCGGCCTCTTTGGACTCCTCGACGACGTCGCTGCGATCGCCAAGCTGGCCGCGGCCTCCGTGGACGACGTCGGCGCCGCCGCGGGCAAGGCGACCGCCAAGGCCGCCGGCGTGGTCATCGACGACACCGCGGTGACGCCCCAGTACGTCCACGGCCTCGCCGCCGAGCGCGAGCTGCCGATCGTCAAGAGGATCGCGGTCGGCTCGATCCGCAACAAGCTGCTGATCATCCTGCCGGCGGCGCTGCTGCTCAGCGAGTTCCTGCCCGACCTCCTGCCGATCATCCTGATGCTCGGCGGCACGTTCCTCGCCTACGAGGGCGCGCACAAGATCTGGCACATGGTCTCCCACCACGAGGAGCACGAGGCGCCCGTCGCCGAGATCGGCCCCGACGCGGAGAAGGACCTCGTCGCCGGCGCCGTCCGCACCGACCTCATCCTGTCGGCCGAGATCATGGTCATCGCCCTGGACTCGGTGAAGGACGAGAGCTTCTGGACCAAGCTCGGCACGCTGCTCGTCGTCGCCGTCGTGATCACGATCGCGGTCTACGGCGTCGTGGCGCTCATCGTGAAGATGGACGACGTCGGCCTCAGCCTCACCCAGCGCTCCTCCGCCTTCGCCAAGCGGCTCGGGCACGGCCTGGTCGCGTTCATGCCGCGGCTGCTCGCGATCATCTCCGTCGTCGGCACGATCGCCATGCTCTGGGTCGGCGGCCACATCCTGATGGTCAACATCGCCGACAACCACGGCTCCGGGATCGACCTCTGGAACGCCCCCTACGACTGGGTCCACGGCATCGAGCACGACATCGAGCACGCGGTCCACGGCTTCGCCGGCAGCGCCCTCGCCTGGCTCGCCAACACCGGCATCTCCGCCGTGATCGGGCTCGTCGTCGGTGCGGTCGTGGTGGTCGTCGTACGCCTGCTGCCGTTCACGGGCGACAAGGACCCGATCGAGCGGTACGACGACGGCGCGCCCGCCGCCCACTGACCCCGGAGGAGGGGCCCCTCGGGTCCTCCCGATGATTGCCCGCGCGTCGAGGGCCGCTTGTAAGGTGGTCCACGTCATGCGCGGGAGATCCCGACGATGCGCAGATGCGCCGCAGGACCCAGCTGTCATTCGACACTCGAACCTCGAGGATCACTTTTCATGGACTACAAGGTTGCTGACCTGAGCCTGGCCGAGTTCGGCCGCAAGGAGATCGAGCTCGCCGAGCACGAGATGCCCGGCCTGATGGCGATGCGCGCCCGCTACGGCGCCGACCAGCCGCTCAAGGGCGCCCGGATCGCCGGCTCCCTGCACATGACCATCCAGACGGCCGTCCTGATCGAGACGCTCACCGCCCTCGGCGCCGACGTCCGCTGGGCGACCTGCAACATCTTCTCGACGCAGGACCACGCCGCCGCCGCCGTCGTCGTCGGCAAGGAGGGCACCATCGAGGCCCCCGCCGGCACGCCGGTCTTCGCGTGGAAGGGCGAGACCCTCGCGGAGTACTGGGACGAGGCCGAGAAGGTCTTCGACTTCACCGACGCCGACGGCAACAAGGTCGGCCCGAACATGCTGCTCGACGACGGCGGCGACATCACGCTGCTCGTCCACAAGGGCCTCGAGTTCGAGAAGGCCGGCGCGGTCCCCTCGCAGGACAGCACCGACAACGAGGAGTACAAGGAGGTCCTCCGGGTCCTCGCGCGCTCCCTCGACAACGACCCCACCCGCTGGACCAACATCGCCGCCGGCATCAAGGGCGTCACCGAGGAGACCACCACGGGCGTCCACCGCCTCTACGAGCGCTTCAAGGAGGGCTCGCTCCTCTTCCCGGCGATCAACGTCAACGACTCGGTCACCAAGTCGAAGTTCGACAACAAGTACGGCTGCCGCCACTCGCTGGTCGACGGCATCAACCGCGCCACCGACGTCATGATCGGCGGCAAGGTCGCGGTCGTCTGCGGCTACGGCGACGTGGGCAAGGGCTCGGCGGAGTCGCTGCGCGGCCAGGGCGCGCGCGTCATCGTCACCGAGATCGACCCGATCTGCGCCCTGCAGGCCGCGATGGACGGCTACGAGGTCAAGCGCCTCGAGTCCGTCGTCGAGTACGCCGACATCTTCGTCACCACGACCGGCAACTTCGACATCATCAAGGTCGAGCACTTCGAGAAGATGAAGAACCAGGCCATCGTCGGCAACATCGGCCACTTCGACAACGAGATCGACATGGCCGGCCTGGCGAAGATCCCGGGCATCGTCAAGGACGAGATCAAGCCCCAGGTCCACCAGTGGATCTTCCCCGACGGCAAGAAGGTCATCGTCCTCTCCGAGGGCCGCCTGCTGAACCTCGGCAACGCGACCGGCCACCCGTCGTTCGTCATGTCGAACTCGTTCACCAACCAGGTCCTGGCGCAGATCGAGATCTTCACCAAGACCGACGACTACGAGATCGGCGTCTACGTCCTGCCGAAGCACCTCGACGAGGAGGTCGCGCGCCTCCACCTCGACGCGCTCGGCGTGGAGCTCACCGAGCTCACCAAGGAGCAGGCGGCGTACATCGGCGTCGACGTGGCCGGGCCCTACAAGCCCGAGCACTACCGCTACTGAGCGCTGACACCGAAGCCCCCGCACCCACTCCGGGTGCGGGGGCTTCGTGCTCGTCTCTCCTAGGATGGGTGACATGACACCCGCCGCCGGCGCGCCGTTCCCGACCAAGGGCCGCGTCCTCGTCGTCGACGACGACGCCCCGCTGGCGGAGATGCTCGCGATCGTGCTGGGCCAGGAGGGCTTCGAGAGCCGGGTCTGCCCCCGGGGAGACACCGCGCTGGCCGAGTTCCGCGACTACCGGCCCGACCTCGTCCTGCTGGACCTGATGCTGCCCGGCAAGGACGGCATCGACGTGTGCAAGGAGATCCGGGCGGAGTCCGGCGTACCGATCGTCATGCTCACCGCCAAGGGCGACACCGTCGACGTGGTCGTCGGCCTGGAGTCCGGCGCGGACGACTACGTCGTCAAGCCGTTCAAGCCCAAGGAGCTGGTCGCCCGGATCCGGGCGCGGGTCCGCCGCACCGAGCCGGTGCCGCCGGAGACCCTCGCCATCCGCGACCTCCAGATCGACGTCGCCGGGCACTCGGTCACCCGCGACGGCGCCGAGATCCCGCTGACACCGCTGGAGTTCGACCTCCTGCTCTGCCTGGCCCGCCGGCCCGGGCAGGTGCTGACCCGGCAGGTGCTGCTCGAGGAGGTCTGGGGCTACCACCACGCCGCCGACACGCGGCTGGTCAACGTGCACGTGCAGCGGCTGCGGTCCAAGGTCGAGCACGACCCGGAGCACCCCGAGATCGTGCTGACCGTCCGGGGGGTCGGCTACAAGGCCGGCTCGGCGTAGTCCTGCCATGCTGCGCGACCTCTGGACCCGCCTCTCACCCGCGGTACGACGAGCGCTCACCTTCTGGCGCCGGTCGATCCAGGCGCGGGTGGTCGCCAGCACGGTCGTGCTGTCCGCGCTGGTGGTCAGCGCGGTCGGCTGGATCCTCCTGCAGCAGGTCCGGCAGGGACTCCTCGAGCACCGCGTCGACGTCGTGCTGGGCGAGGTCGACGCCGAGATGGGCGATGCCCGCGACCGGCTCGAGGCCGCGTCGGGCCGCGAGGTCAACGTGGGCCGGCAGCAGCGCGACCTCGTCGACCCGATCATCGACCGGGGCGCCAGCCGCGGCTACAGCGTGGTGCTGGCCGGACCCGAGGGCGAGGACATCCCGCTGCGCGAGGGCGGCGGCGAGTACACGAGCGGGCTCGACCTGGTCAGCGTCCCGGAGGACATGGAGGCGCACTTCGACGGCGTCGGCCGAGCCACGGCGTGGACCTACACCGAGATCGTCCGCGAGGAGTCCGGCGAGTCCTCGTCCGTGCCCGGCATCATCGTGGGCTCGCAGGTGCAGCTGCCGTCCGACGGCAAGACCTACACCCTCTACTACCTCTTCCCGCTGTCGGAGGAGCAGGAGACGCTGGGCCTGGTCACCCGGGCGCTGCTGACCGCCGCCGGCCTGCTGCTGGCGCTGGTCGCCGGCCTCACGTGGCTGGTGACCCGCCAGGTCGTGACGCCCATCCGACTGGCCCGGCAGATCGCCGAGCGGCTGGCCGCCGGGCGTCTCCAGGAGCGGCTGCAGGTCACCGGCGAGGACGACATCGCCCGGCTGGCCTACTCGTTCAACCAGATGGCGACCAGCCTGCAGCGACAGATCCGCCAGCTCGAGGAGCTCAGCTGGGTGCAGCGCCGCTTCGTCTCCGACGTCTCGCACGAGCTGCGGACCCCGCTGACCACCGTCCGGATGGCCTCGGACCTGCTGCACGACGCCCGTGCCGGCTTCGACCCGGCCTCGGCCCGCGCGGCCGAGCTGCTGCAGGCCGAGCTGGACCGCTTCGAGAACCTGCTCGTCGACCTGCTCGAGATCAGTCGCTTCGACGCCGGCGCGGCCGTGCTCGCACCCGAGGACGTCAACCTCGACGACATCGTCAACCGGGTGGTGACCGCGGCCCAGCCGCTGGCCGACCAGCGCCACGTCCGGGTCATGGTCGAGCACCCCGACGACCCGGTCCGCGCCGAGGTCGACAGTCGCCGGGTGGAGCGGATCCTGCGCAACCTGGTCACCAACGCCATCGACCACGCCCTCGCCGACGACCCGACCGAGGCGGTCGTCGTCCGGCTCGCGTCGGACGAGGAGGCGGCCGCGATCACGGTCCGCGACCACGGCGTCGGGCTCGCCCCCGGCGAGGCGGCGATGGTGTTCAACCGGTTCTGGCGCTCCGACCCCGCGCGGGCCCGCACCAGCGGCGGCACCGGGCTCGGCCTGGCCATCGCGCAGGAGGACGCCCACCTCCACGGCGGGTGGCTGCAGGCGTGGGGCCGCAGCGGGCAGGGAGCCCAGTTCCGGCTCACCCTGCCGCGCCGGGCGGGTGCCACGCTGCGGCACAGCCCGCTCCCGCTCATCCCCGAGGACGCCGTCTCGTCGGACGCCGCCGTCGTCGCGGGACCCGATGCCGTCGTACCCGTGCAGGAGGTCGACCGGTGAGGTCCGTACGACGCCGCGCGCTCCCCGTCCTCGGGGCGCTCGCCCTCCTGCTGTCCGGCTGCGTGTCGCTCCCGACCCAGGGCCCGGTCGTCGACAGCGACGTGATCGACGCCGAGGACACCCACCAGGCCAGTGACATCGATGCCCGCCCGCCCGCGGAGGGGGCGTCCCGCTCGGAGGTCGTCAGCGGCTTCCTCGACGCGATGACGGCGTGGCCGGTGCAGATCAACGTCGCGAAGAAGTTCCTGACCGACGAAGCCGCCGCGGGGTGGAACCCGGAGCGCGAGACTGTGGTCTACAGCGACCTCCCGCTCGCGACCCGCGAGGCGGGCAACACCGTCCGGGTGCGGCTCGGCGCTGCCGACGCCCTCGACCGCGCGGGCGCCTGGCGCGGAGCCCTGGCCGGCGACGACCTCGACCTCAGCTTCCGCCTCACCGTCGAGGGCGGGGAGTTCCGCATCGCCGACCCGGCCGACGCCCTCGTGGTCCCGGCGAGCTGGTTCCAGCAGCGCTACCGGCAGGTGTCCCTCTACTTCTTCGACCCGATCGCGCAGATCCTCGTCCCCGAGCCGGTCTTCGTCCCGCAGGGCGACCAGCTCGCCACCAGCCTGGTCGCCGGCCTGTTGGCCGGGCCGCCGCCGCGCGCCCGTGGCGTGGTGCGCTCGTTCGTGCCGTCAGGCCTCTCGGTCGGGCTCTCGGTGCCGGTCGACGAGCGCGGCGTCGCGGAGATCAACCTCGTCGGCGACGCGCCGCGGCTGACGGCCGAGGAGTCGGAGCTGATGCTCGCGCAGCTGGCGTGGACGCTGCGCCAGGACCCGGCCATCCGGGCGCTGCGGGTGTCCGTCGGCGGTGAGGACCTGCAGATCCCCGGTGGTGCCTCCCAGTTCGCCGTCGACGGGGGGCAGGCCTTCGACCCCGCGGGCGACGAGGCCACCACGCTGCTGTTCGGACTCACCCGCGGCCGGATGGTGTGGGGCAGCTCGGGCAACCTCGTGACGGCGACGGGGCCGTTCGGCGACCAGGACGCCGACCTCGACGCGATCTCCGCCCGTCCCGACGCCGCCGTCGCGGCGGCCGTGGACTCCGACGGCCACCGCGTCCGGGTGGGACCGGTCCGGGCCCGGCAGGGAGCCGCGGCCGTGCCCCGCACGATCCTCAGCGGAGGCACCTACGCCCGGCCCTCCTGGGACTTCGCCGGTCGTCTCTGGGTGCTGGACCGGCGGCGCACGGGCGCCCGGGTCCTCCTCGTCGAGGACGACCGGGTCCGCGAGGTCGAGGTGCCCGGCATCAGCGACCGCGACGCGCGGGCACTGGTGGTCTCCCGTGACGGCACCCGGCTCGTGGGCGTCGTGCGCACCGCCGGGGGAGACGAGGTGGTCGGCGTCCGCGTCCTCCTCGACGGGCGCGGCCGGGTCTCCCGGACCAAGGCTCCCTTCCTCATCAGGGAGGCGGAGGGGACCGTGATCGACGACCTCGCGTGGACCAGCCCGATCCGGGTCGGCCTGCTCACGACGACCGCTCCCGGGTCGCTGTACGAGGTCGACGTGGTCGCGGCCGACGGCGCGACGGTCGGCGTCGACGTCCTCTCCACGATCGTGTCCGGGCGGCTGCTCGGTCTCGCCGCCGCCCCGTCGGTGGGCACACCGATGTTCGCGGTGTACGCCGACCGCTACGTCGACATGGTCGACCAGGAGGAGTACACCGACGGCGCGCCCCTCACGCAGCTCGACTACGCGGGCTGACGCCCGGTCGCGGTCCACCACCTCGGTTCTCCGCCGCGGTTCTCCACCTCGGTTCTCCACAGGCCGCCCCGGCCGCGTTGTCGCCCGGCGCGGACCTTGGTGGAGTGGGGGAGTGCCGCTGCTGCAGGATCTCGCCGACGGCTTCGGCGACCTCGTCCTCGGTGCCGCCTGCCTCGGGTGCGGGCGCCCCGGGCGCGCGCTGTGCCGGGGCTGCCGCGACGCGCTGCCCCGCGCGGCCGCGCCGCACTGGCCCACCCCGGTCCCGCCGGGCCTGGTGCCGCCCTATGCGGTGGGCGCCTACGAGGACCCGCTCCGCGCCCTCGTGCTGGCCCACAAGGAGAGGCGGGTGCTGTCGCTCGCGCGCCCGCTCGGGGGACTCCTCGCCGCCTCCGTCGCGCAGGCCCTCGCCGACGCGGGCGCTGCCGGTGGCGTCGTCCTCGTGCCGGTGCCGTCGCGGCCCGCAGCGGTGCGTGCGCGGGGGCACGACCCGACGACGGCGATGGTCCGGGCGGCGACCGCCGTCCTGCGTGCCGAGCGCGACGTGGTGAGCGCCCGGCTGCTCCGGGTGCGGCCCGGCGTGGTCGACCAGGCCGGCCTCGACGCCTCCGCCCGGGCCGCCAACCTGGCCGGGTCGATGGCGGTCTGCGGCGACGTCGTACGACGTCTCGGGCGCCGCCGCGCTCGAGCCCACGTGGTCGTCTGCGACGACGTCCTGACCACGGGCGCCACGCTCCGCGAGGCGCAGCGCGCGCTCGAGTCGGTGGGCCTCCCCGTGCTCGCCGCGGCGACGGTCGCGGCCACGCGTCGCAGGGCCCTTCGCGAGGAGTAGAACGTCCCGACTTGCGGGTCAAGCCTTTCGTCGCAACCGACGACGGACTAACGTCTCTACATGGAGTCCGCCCGGGTCCGTGGTTGCGCCGCACAGGCCGGGCAGACGCCCTGCCCGGTGCGGCAAGCCGATGCCAGTCGCAGGCGAAACGGCCCACGTAAGTCGACCTCCGGGTCGGCGATCACGGTGCGGCTTAGTCGTAAGTCCTGCCTCGGACCGGACGTCAGATGCGTCCGCCTCCGGGAGAAGGTCGGTAGTGGCAAGAAGCTGCGGAAGCCTCAGCAGGCGGGTGTGGGGACGAAGACCAGGTCGGCCGGGCGGACTCCACTGCCTTCAATGGCGCGAGCGCGTCGTCGCCTCGCTCCGCCGCGCTGCCGCGCGCGCGGTTCCCGTGACGCCGCACCCTTTGAACGTCCCGTCCAGAAACGGCGGGCGACCCCATCACCGAAACCCCTTGGAGGTAACTGATGGACGTTGTGGTCACCGGAAGGCACTGCGAGATCTCGGACCGGTTCCGGGCGCACGCCGCGGAGAAGCTCACGAAGCTGGAGAAGCACGACCACCGGATCATCCGGGTCCATGTGGAGGTCGACTGCGAGCCGAACCCCCGTCAGCACGACCAGAGCGTCCATCTGGAGCTCACCGCGATCTCCAAGGGCCCCGTGATCCGTGCCGAGGCGTCGGCCGACGACAAGATGGCCGCCCTCGACCTCGCCCTCGACAAGATGGCTGCCCAGATGCGGCGCGCCGCCGACCGCCGCCGGGTGCACCGCGGCCGTCGTACCCCCGTGTCCGTGGGCCGCGCGCTCTCCGACGTCCCGCTCGACGGCCTGGGCGGGACCGCGGTCGAGGAGGAGGACGCCGCGATCGAGCGCCAGGTCGGCCCGATCACGGTGACCGGCGACGGTCCGCTCGTCGTGCGCGAGAAGACCCACCCCGCGAGCCCGATGACCCTCGACCAGGCGCTCTACGAGATGGAGCTGGTCGGCCACGACTTCTACCTCTACGTCGACAAGGAGAGCGAGCGGCCGGCCGTTGTCTACCGCCGTCGTGGGTACGACTACGGAGTGATCTCGCTCGACGTCGACAACCAGGGAGGGTGACCGGACGATGAGTCGGCAGCCGATCGGGCGGCTGGGCGTTTTCGGTGCCGACGGCGTGGCGGATCTGGGACGTCCCGCCATTCCGTCGGTCAGCCGTGGAATGATGCCCGTGTGGCGAGTGGGAATCCACCGGCGGCCCCAGGACATGGACACCCTGTGAGCGAGCCGGTACGTGTGGTCGTGGTCGACGACCAGGAGCTGTTCAGGCGCGGTCTGACCATGCTCCTGGGCATCGAGCAGGGCATCGAGGTCGTCGGGGAGGCCAGCAACGGCGCCGACGGCGTGGCCCTGGTCGTCAGCTCCGCCCCCGACGTGGTGCTGCTCGACGTGCGCATGCCGAAGCAGTCCGGGATCGAGGCGTGTGTCGCGATCAAGGAAGCGGTCCCGACCACGAAGATCATCATGCTCACGATGTCCGACGACGAGGCCGACCTCTACGAGGCGGTCAAGAGCGGCGCCTCGGGCTACCTCCTCAAGGACTCCTCCATCGAGGAGGTCGCCCAGGGCATCCGCGTGGTCGCCGACGGCCAGTCCCTGATCAGCCCGTCGATGGCCGCGAAGCTGATCGACGAGTTCAAGACGATGTCGAAGCCGGAGCGCAGCGCCGGCCCGGCGCTCAAGCTCACCGAGCGCGAGCTCGAGGTGCTGCGCCTGGTCGCGCGCGGCCTGTCCAACCGCGACGTCGCCTCGCAGCTCGCCATCAGCGAGAACACGGTGAAGAACCACGTCCGCAACATCCTGGAGAAGCTGCAGCTGCACTCCCGGATGGAGGCGGTCATGTACGCCGTCCGGGCCAAGCTCGTGGACCTCGACTGACGCTGTCGGTGCGCGTCCGTAGGGTCGCCCCGTGAGCAGCACCCAGACCCTCTCGCGCGCCCAGGCCCGCCGGATCGCGCTGGCGGCCCAGGGCTTCCTCGACCCGGCGCACGCCGTCCCCACCCTGCGCACCTTCGACCGCACCCTCACGCGCACGGGCGTGCTGCAGGTCGACAGCGTCAACGTCCTGCAGCGGGCGCACTTCATGCCGCTCTACTCCCGCATGGGTCCCTACGACGTCGACCTGCTCCGGCGCGCTGCGTCGGGCCGGCAGCGACGGGTCGTCGAGTACTGGGCGCACGTGCAGGCCTTCATGCCGGTCGACCTGTGGCCGGCGATGCGGCACCGGATGGACGTCTACCGCACCAAGCGCGGCAAGTGGTTCGCGGTGGAGGAGGGCGACGCGCTCGAGGCGGCCCTGCTGGCCGAGATCGCGGAGCGCGGCCCCAGCACCGCCCGCGAGCTCGACGACGGCCTGCCGCGTGCCAAGGAGCACTGGGGCTGGAACTGGTCGCGCACCCGCCGGATGCTCGACTACCTCTACATGGTGGGCGAGCTGGCGATCGCCGGGCGCAACAGCCAGTTCGAGATCCGCTACGACCTGCCCGGGCGCGTCCTCCCAGCCGTGTACGTCGACGCGCCGGCGCTGTCCCCGGCCGACGCCCACCTCGAGCTGGTCCGCCGGGCGGCGCGCTCGCACGGCGTGGCCAGCGCGCAGTGCCTGGCCGACTACTACCGGCTCAAGGTGGGGGAGGCGCGTCCCGCGATCGACGCCCTCGTCGAGGCCGGCGAGCTCGAGCCGGTGCGCGTCGAGGGCTGGCACCGGCCGGCGTACCTCCACCGCGACGCGCGGCTGCCGCGGCGCGTCGGCGCGCGGGCGCTGCTGAGCCCGTTCGACCCGGTGGTGTGGGAGCGCGACCGCGCGGAGGCGCTCTTCGACTTCTTCTACCGGATCGAGATCTACGTCCCGGCCCACCAGCGGGTGCACGGCTACTACGTGCTGCCGTTCCTGCTCGGCGACCGGATCGTCGGGCGGGTCGACCTCAAGGCCGACCGCGCCACGTCGCGGCTGCTGGTGCAGTCCGCATGGGCCGAGGGCCACGCGCCGCCGGAGACCGCCGCCGAGCTGGCCGCCGAGCTCGACCGGCTGGCGGGGTGGCTGGGCCTGGAGCGGATCGAGGTCGCCCCGAGGGGCGACCTCGCTCCGGCGCTCCTCAGCGAGCTCGCAGCCTCCGGAGCAGCCTGAGCTGGGCGTTGCCCAGCCCCACGAACCTCTCCAGTGCCATTCCGGACGGTGGGCCGAGCGGAACCAGCCGCTGGGTGGCCACGGTCTGCGACTCGGTGTACTTCCGCATGCCCTCGGCGCCGTGGCGCCGGCCCAGGCCGCTGTCGCCCATGCCGCCCATCCCGGCCTCGATCGAGCCGGCCGCGGCAGCCGCCCCGTCGTTGACGTTGACCGAGCCGGAGCGGATCCGGTTGGCCAGGGCCTCCGCCGCGCCGGTGTTGCGTGACCAGATGCTCGCGGAGAGGCCGTAGCGGCCCTCGTTCGCCTTCAGCACGGCCTCCTGGTCGGAGCCGACCCGGTAGAGCGAGACGACCGGCCCGAAGGTCTCCTCCAGGCACACCGGCATCTCCTCGGTGACCCCCTCGAGCACGGTCGGCTCGTGGACCAGCGGGCCGAGGTCGGGACGCGCCCGCCCGCCGGCCAGCACCCGGGCCCCCGCGGCCACGGCCGACGCGACGTGGGAGGTCACCGCCTCGAGCTGCGCGGGGGAGGCGAGCGAGCCGACGTCGACGGAGTAGTCGAAGGTCTGGCCGAGGGTCAGCGCCTCGGTCGCCGCCACCAGGGCGGAGCGGAAGGCGTCGTACACGGCGTCGTGGACGATGACGCGCTCGATGTGGATGCACATCTGCCCGGTGTTGGCGAAGGCCGCCGCGACGCAGCCCGCGGCCGCCTTCTCGACATCGGCGTCCGCCAGCACGATGAGCGGGTTCTTGCCGCCGAGCTCGAGCGACGCCGCGATCAGCATCTCGCCGGCCCGGCGGCCGACCGAGCGGCCGGTGGCGGTCGAGCCGGTGAAGCAGATGTGGTCGACGCCCGCAGGCCCGTCGGGCGAGCCGATCAGCGCGTCGCCGACCACCGAGCCGGGGCCGACGACGACCTGCCACAGGTCGGTCGGGAGCCCGGCCTCCGCCATCAGCGCACGCGTCCACAGCAGGGTCAGCGGCGTCTGCGAGTCGGCCTTGCTCACCACCCCGTTGCCGGCGAGCAGCGCCGGCAGGACGTCGCCGACCGCCAGGTAGAGCGGGTAGTTCCAGGGCGAGATCATGCCGATCACGCCCTTGGGGACCCGCACCTCGCGCACCTTCGTCAGCCCGGGCATGGCGCCGCGGACCTTGTTCGTGCCGAGGTAGTGCCGCCCGTGGCGGGCGTAGTGCCGCGCGATGTTGGCGACCTGCAGGATCTCCTGCCAGGCGCTGAACCGCGCCTTGCCCATCTCCCACTGGATCAGGTCGATGACCTCGTCCTGCCGCTCGACGAGCAGGTCGTGGAACCGGAGTACGACGCCCGCGCGGTTCGCCCACGGGAGCTGGGCCCACGGCCGCTGGGCGCGGCGGGCGCTCGTGATCGCGTCGGCGACGTCGGCCGCGGTGGAGACCGGCACGGGAGCCGTGGGCAGCCCGTCGTAGGGGGCCGTGGCGGTGCTGGTGGCGGTGCCGGCCGGGTCGCGGAAGACCCAGCGGTTCCACTCGGCGACCCGCTCGTCGGTGACCCAGCCGGGCCGGACGGAGGTGGTGGCGGAGGTGGTGGCGGTGGTGGTGGTCGTCGGCGCGGTCACGAGTAGAGCCTCTCCAGGACGTCGGCGTACTTGGCGTGGACGACGCGGCGCTTGAGCTTGAGCGTCGGGGTGAGCTCCTCGGACTCGGCGGTCCACTCGACGGGGAGCAGCTCCCACGCCTTGACCTGCTCGGGCCGCGAGAGCCGCTCGTTGGCGGCGTCGACGGCCTGCTGGGCGACCGCGAGCATCGCCGGGTGCTGGGCCAGCTCGGCGAGCGAGGTGCCGGCGGGGATGCCGAGCTGGGCGGCGACCAGCGGCGCGATCTCGGCGTCGAGGGTGAGCACCGCGACGACGTACGGCCTGCCCTCGCCGAAGACCAGGGCGTGGCCGACGATCGGGCTCTCCTTGAGGTGGTTCTCGATGTTGGAGGGCGCGATGTTCTTGCCGGAGGAGGTGATGATCATCTCCTTCTTGCGGTCGACGACCTTGAGGAAGCCGTCCTCGTCGATCTCGCCGATGTCGCCCGTGTGCACCCAGCCGTCGGCGTCGATCAGCTCCGCCGTCGCGGCCCCCTGCCTGTAGTAGCCCTGGGAGGCGACCGGGCCGCGGGCGAGGATCTCGCCGTCCTCGGCCAGGCTGATCTCGATGCCGGGCAGCGCCCGGCCGACGGTGCCGAGCCGGAACTGGTCGGGGCCGCACGAGGTGACCGCCGCGCAGGTCTCGGTCATGCCGTAGACGTCGTAGATCCGCATGCCGAGGCCGGCGAAGAAGCGCGCGACCTCCAGCGGCATCGGCGCCGCCGCGGACGCCGCCCACTCGCACCGGTCGAGGCCGAGCAGCGCGCGCAGGAAGGACAGCAGGCCCTCGTCGGCGGCCCGGTAGCGTGCCTCGAGCTCGGGGGAGACCCGGTGGCCGGACTGCAGCGCCTCGACGTACTCCAGGCCGATCGCGAGCGCGCCCTCGACCTGGGCCCGCTTCTCCGGGTCGGTCTCGGCGGCGAGCTTGGCGGAGATGCCGGTCTTGATCTTCTCCCAGACCCGCGGGACGCCGAAGAAGCGCGTGGGGTGCACCTCGCCGAGCGCTCCGAGCAGCAGCGCGGGATCGGCGATCAGGTGGATGTGGGCGCCCATCACCTGCGGGATGTAGATGCCGAGCGTGCGCTCGGCGATGTGCGCGAAGGGCAGGTAGGAGATGAACTCGTTGTGCTGCGTGGGCGCGGCGACCCGCAGCGAGCACACGCACTCGTAGAGCACCGCGTGGTGGGTGAGCACGACGCCCTTGGGGTTGCCGGTGGTGCCGGACGTGTAGAGGATCGTCAGCGGGTCCTCGGGGCGGATTTCGGCGGTGCGGGCGTCGAGCTCGGTGCCGTGCTCCGCCCGCCAGGCCGCGCCCGCGGCCACGAAGGCGTCCCACGTGGTGAAGCGGTCGTCGCCGGCGGGCGCC
Organism: Nocardioides sp. SRI_004; assembly: GCF_057586415.1. NCBI lineage: Bacteria > Bacillati > Actinomycetota > Actinomycetes > Propionibacteriales > Nocardioidaceae > Nocardioides > Nocardioides sp. SRI_004. Next base: position 97,102 of record NZ_JBYCZV010000017.1, on the reverse strand, counting down.
TCGGCGTCGATGAGCACGACCTGCCGGACCGACGGCGCATCGGTGAGGGCCTTCTCCCAGCGCGCCAGGTGGTCGGCCGACTCGAGGACGACGACCGTGGGCTCGGCGTGCCCGGCGACGTACGCGACCTGCTCGGGCGACAGCGTGTTGTAGACCGACATCGACACGGCCGCCGCGTGGACGGCGCCGAGGTCGGCGACGACGTGCTCGATCCGGTTGCTCGCCATCAGCGCCACCCGGTCCCCGCGGGCGACGCCCGCCGCCATCAGGGCGCCGGCGACGTCGAGCGCCCGCTCCCGCAGCTCGCTCCAGCCGACCGTGCGCCAGCCGGGCGCGTAGCCGCCGGACAGGTCGACGCCGACCTTGTCGGAGTACGCCGGGCCGTCGCCCTCGGCGTCGACCGTGCGGGCGAACGCGACCGGCAGCGTGAGTCCGGCGATCTGCGCCTCGATCTCGGCGCGCACGGCCAGGGTGTCGGTGCTCATCGTTGTTCCTCTCGGGATGGGGGTGGGGAGGTCGGTGGGCGTCACTGCTGGGGCACGTTGGCGGAGCCGCGGCCCTGGGTGCCCTCGGGCGGGTCGGTGCACCGCACGCCCGTCACCGGCTCGCGGCGGGTGAGGTCCTGGATGTCGCGCTGCACGCTGCGGTCGTAGACGCAGTTCTTCAGGATGCGCGGCACGAGCACGACCCGGCCGCTGCCGCCGCGGGTGCTGCCGGCCATCACGTCGGCCTGCAGCGGCACCCAGTCGAGCCAGTGCTGGAGGCCGCGCAGGTGGCGGGCGGCCATCTCCGTGAGCGGCACGCCGGAGCGCAGCAGCCGGCGCAGATCCGGGGACGCCGCCCTCCACCACCGCTCGAGGCGGGGCAGGAGGTCCAGCGACGTGACGACGGTACGACGCAGGGCGGGGGTCGCGTCGGCCAGCGCCGCGGCGATCGCCTCCAGGTCGGCCGCCATCCGCCGGATCTCGGGGGACAGGTCGGCGACGGTGGCGAGCGGCTTCTCCGACCGCCGCGCCAGCGTGGTCAGGTCGGGCTCGAGCCGGCGCAGCATCGCGAACGCGGTCTCCATCTCGATCGCCAGCGCGCGCAGGTCGACGTCCTCGTCGCCGTTGCCGAAGATCGCCGCGGTCTCGTCGGCGATGGTGCGGATGTCGGCGACGTCGAGGTGGGACATCAGGCCCTGCGCGTGCGCGAGCACGTCGGGCACGTTGACCGGCACGCTGGTCGACGCCACCGGCACGGTGGCGCCGTCGGCGAGGAAGGGCCCGCTGGCGGTGCGCGGGCGGACGTCGAGGTACTGCTCGCCCACGGCCGAGAGGTTGCGGACCTCCATCGCGCTGTCGGTGGGGATCTCGACGTCCGACTCGATCTCGAGCTCGGCCACCGCCCCGACGCCCTCGGCGTCGCTGAGCCGGACCGCGGTGACCTCGCCGATGCGCTGGCCGCGGTAGGTCACCACGGAGCCCTCGTGGAGGCCCGCGGCCTGCGGCAGCTCCACCGTGAGGTGGTACGGGTTGCGGAAGAGCGACCCGCCCACGACGGTGTCGGCCACGTAGAGCACGCCGGCCACGAGGATCACCAGGATCAGCACCTGCGCGGTGTGGATCCGGCGGCGCCACAGGCGGGCACTGCTCGCGAGCTCCTCGGCGGGCGTCATCGGGCGGGCCATCAGCGGCCCCCCGTGTCGGACAGCGCGTCGGGGTCGAGCAGGACGGTCAGGTCGAAGTTCACGAAGTCGCCGGGGGAGGCCTTGTCGCTGCCGCTCGCGAAGGCGACCAGGCCGCGCATCACGCCGTCGATGTCCTTGCGCCCCGCGAGGAGGGTCCGCAGCACCGGCCGCATGTCCTCCAGCTGGGCCACGAGGTCGGCCTTCACCGCCCTGGTGAGCGGGGTGGCGACGACGTCGAACCGGTGGAGGGAGTCCATCGCCGCGACCAGGTCCGCGCGCTGGCGGTCGAACGACCTCACCAGCGCGGTGAGGTCGGTGAGCGAGCGGGTGACCTCCGGCAGGTCGCCGGCCAGGCGGGTCGTCAACCGGTCGAGCGCGGCGGTCAGCCGGTCGACCCGCGGGAACTCGGCACTCAGGTCCGTGACGGCCGTGTCCAGCCGGGCGAGCAGGCGGCGTACGTCGCCCGCGTTGCCGGTCAGCGCCGTGTTGAGCTCGGTGATGATCGTCGAGATGTCGGAGAAGCTGCCGCCCGTGACGACCGTCGACAGCGCGGACAGCAGGTCGGTCACGTCGGGCGCGGAGCCGGTCGCGGCGGCCGGCAGGGTCGCGCCCTCGGCGAGCAGCTCACCGCCCGTGCCGGGGAAGAGCTGCACGAACGCGGTGCCCATCGGTGAGGTCAGCCGGATCTCGGCGCGCGAGGTGTCGGTCAGCCGCACGCTGGTCGACAGGGCGAGCCCGACCTCGGCGACGTACTCGCCGGCCTCGACCGACGTGACCTGCCCGACCGTCGCGCCGTCCAGCTTCACCGGAGCGTCGACCGGGAGGTTCAGGGCGTCCTCGAACTCGACCGTCAGGTCGTACGTCGGACCGTCGACCAGCGACGGGAGCGGCACGTCCTCGAGGCTCAGCCCGCACCCGGCGGTCCCGGCGCCCACGGCCAGCACGACAGCGGCCACCCAGCCGCGCACGCCGGTCACGGGAACCCCGCCGGGAGGCCGTCGTACAGGCCGTCGAGGAGCGGGTCGAGGATGCCGGTGCCGTCCCTGGTGAAGAGCAGGTTGCAGAGCTGGACGCCGGCCTCGCCGCCCATCCTGCCTGCGAAGACCGCGCAGGAGTGGCTGCGGAAGGCGGCTGAGAACGGCCCGGCGCTGAACGCGAACTGCACCCGCAGGCGCCCGAGGTCCCAGTCGTAGGCGCGGGCGAAGTTCTCCGCCATCGTCGGCATCACGTCGAAGGCCTCCTCGAGGGAGCCCTGGTTGCGCTGCACGATCCCGACCACGTCGGCCAGGCCGGTGAGGTCGTCGCCCAGCACGTCACCGTTGTCCTTCAGGAACGCGTTGGTCAGGCGGGTGAGCCGGTCGAGGCTGTCGAGCGTGGCGACCAGCTCCTGGCGCTGGTCGGACAGCACACCGGTGGTGTCGGCGGCGGCGCTCGTGAAGTCGCGGATCTGGCGGTCGCGCCTCGCGAGGGTCGTCACCAGCTGCACGAGGTTCTTCGAGACCGCCGTCAGGTCGGTGTCCTTGCTGTTGAGCACCTCGAGGGCGTCGCGGCTCTCGGCGAGGGCGCGCCGCAGGTGGCTGCCGTTGCCCTCCAGCGCGGCGGCCGTCGTCGCGAGCATGTCGCCCAGGCCTGCGGACCCGCCCTTCCGGCCGAGGCCGGCGTCCAGCGCCAGCACCAGGTCGTCGATCGCCTTGGCGATCTCGTCGACGGTCGCGGGGGAGCGGGTGTGGTCGGCCGTGATGTGGGCGCCGGAGGCGAGGGTCGGCCCGCCGTCCCAGGCCGGCCCCAGCTCGATGAAGCGGTCGGTGACCAGCGAGCCCTGCAGGATCTCCGCGCCGGCGTCGGCCGGCACCCGGGTGTCGGGCTCCAGGTGCATGACCACGCGCATCGTCGTACCCCTCGGCTCGACGGCGACGATCTCGCCGACCTTCACGCCGAGGTAGGTGACGTCGTTGCCGACGTACACGCCGGTGGTGTCGGCGAAGTCCGCGGTGACGACGAGGTCGTCCGGGTCCTCGCCGCCGAGCCAGCCGACCAGCCGTGCGCCGGAGAGTGCGAGCGCGAGCACGATCGCGCCGCCGAGGCCCATCAGCACGGTGCGGCGGCTCATCGGCAGTCCTCCGGCGAGATCGAGCACACCAGGTCGTCGGGGACGATCGCCCACGGCGCGTTGACGCCGAGCCACGGACCGTCGCCCGTCGCGTTGGTGAAGACCCGCATCGTGGGGCCGGCCAGCCGCATCGTCCGGTCGAGCTGCTCGCTGTGCCTGCGCAGCGTCGACAGCACCGTGCGCAGGTCGCGGAGGGCGGGAGCCAGCTGCGGCGCCGTCTCCTGTACGACGGCCGCCAGCCCCGTCACGAACCGGTGCGCGTCGCGCAGCAGCGCCCGCAGCACCTCCTTGCGCTGCTGGACCATCAGCATCACCGCGGTGCCATTGGTCATCACGCGGTCGAGCTCGTCGGTCTGCTCCAGCACGAGCGAGGTCACCTTGCGGGTGGAGGTGAGCAGGGCGTCGATCTCCTCCTCGCGGTCGGTGACGATCGCGGACACGCCGGCGATCCCGTCGACCGCGTCACGCAGGGCCGTCGGCGTCACCTTCAGGTCGGTGGCCAGCACGTCGACGGCCTCCTGGATCCGCTTCAGGTCGAGGGCGTCGACCTGCGGCGTCGACTCCAGCCAGAACCGCTCGATCGTGTAGCTGTCGATCGCGTGCTCGACAGCGATCGTGCCGCCGTCGGCCAGCGTCGCGCCGGCGCCGGGCGTCAGGGCGAGGAAGCGCTCGCCGAGGATCGAGAGCAGCTTGACCTCGACGCTGCTGTCGTCGGTCAGGCCGAGGTCGGCGGGCGCCTGGTCGAGCGAGAAGGCGACGTCGACCTGGTCGCGGTCGGCCTCGACCGCCGTCACCTTGCCGACCTTGAGGCCGGCCACCCGCACGTCGTCGCCGGGCTCGATGCCGGCGGCGTGCCGCAGCCGGACGTGGTACGACGCCTCGCCGGCCAGGCTGCGCACGCCCACCAGCACCAGGCCGAGCACCGCCGCCACCGCCACCAGCCGGAGCGGCCAGCCGAGACGCCGCCAGGTCGCCGTCGTCGTCCTCATCCGCGACACCTCCGTGAGAACCGGTCGCCGGTGACGCCGAGGTCCAGCTTCAGCGGCACCCCGGTGACGGACGCGTTGAGCGTGCAGACGTAGGTGTTGAGGTAGCTGCCGTAGCCGAGGGTGCGCAGGTAGACCTCGAGCTGCTGGGGGAGCGCGGCGCCGGTGCGGACCAGCAGGCCGGTGCGGGAGGCCAGGTGGTCGAACCACGGGCCGGTCGACGCCACGACGTCGCCGAGCGGGCGCCGGGTGGCGTCGACGAGGTCGGCGGTCGTCGCGGACAGGCGGGCGATGCCGTCGAGGCTGGTCCCGATCCGGTCGCGGTCCTTCGCGAGCCCGGCGGTGAGCGAGTCGAGCCCGTGCACGAGGTCGGTGATCTCGGCGCGGTGGTCGTCGGTGGTCTCGAGCACGAGCGTCACGTTGTCGACGACCCGCGCGAGGGTGTCCTCGCGGTCGGTCAGGCCGGAGGTGAGCTCGGCGGTCTGCTCGAGCAGGTGCTGGATGGTCGGCCCCTGCCCCTGGAGCACCTGGACGATGTTGGTGGCGAGCAGGTTGACGTCGCCGGGCTGCAGCAGGTCGAAGACCGGCTTGAACGCGTTGAACATGGCCGTCAGGTCGAGCGCGGGCCGGGTCCGGTCGAGCGGGATGCGGGCGCCGTCGGCGAGGCGTGCGGCGTCGGCGCTCCGGTCGGGCCGGGTCAGCGCGACATAGCGCTGGCCCATCAGGTTGAGGTAGTCGATGGACGCGGTCACGTCGTCGTGCAGCACCTGGTCGGCGGAGACGCTCATCGTCACCACGGCCAGGCCCTGGTCGTCGCCGGTGCCGACCCGGGTGCCGGTGACCCGGCCGACCCGCACGCCCGCGACCCGGACGTCGTCGCCGGAGCGGAGGCCGGTGGCGTCGCGGAAGAGCGCGGTGACCGTGATCGAGTCGCCCCGCTGCGAGCGCGAGAGCGTGCCCGCCACCATCGAGGTGAGCAGCACCGCGACGAGCGCGAAGACGGCGACCCCGGCGGTCGCGCCCGGGTGGCGGCGCAGCTCGCTCAGCTGGCGGCCCATCAGCAGGCTCCCCTCAGGCCGCGGTAGGTCGGGCAGTCGTCGGGGTTGCTCGCGTCGTAGGGCTCGAGGAACTGCGGCGAGAGCACGCCCTCCATCTGGATCCGCCCGTTGACCGCAGCGGCCGCGCCGTTGCGCAGCAGCGCCGGCACCTTGCGCAGCAGCGCGGCGAAGGCCGGGTAGCGCTGGGCGAAGACCTCGAGGTTGGCGGCGCTCGCGTTGAGCAGGCGCGCCGTCTCCGCGCCGTGGGCGCGCAGGAAGACGGCCAGGCCGTCCTTGCCGCCGACCAGCCGGGAGACCCCCTGCAGCAGGGTCGTGGTGTCCTTCTCCTGCTGGACGAGGGTGCGCGCCAGCGGGCGCGAGTCCCGCAGCGCGGCGACCAGCTGCGGCTCGATGTCGGCGGCCAGGTCGGTGTCCGTGGTGAGCAGGTCGAGGTCGCGCCGGACCTGGGGCTGGAGGTCCTCCCACCGGCCGAGGAAGGCTTCGCCGTCGCGCACCATCGCGGCGAGCCGCGTCCCGCGTCCGTCGAGGGAGTCGGCGAGCTGGGAGAGCGCCACGTCCCACTGGGCCGGGTCGACCGCCGCGAGCAGCCGCTGCGTGGCGGAGAAGGTGTCCATCAACCGCAGCGTCGCCCTCGACGTGTCCGCCCGTACGACGTCGCCGTCGGCCAGGTGGGTCGCCGCCGATGCGGAGGCGGGGCCGGTGCCGGTGGCGCGGGTGGCGACCAGGTCGACGTACTCGTTGCCGAAGAGGGTGCCGGGCAGCACCCGCGCGGTGACGCCTGCCGGGATCAGGTCGGCGTGCTCGGGCTCGACCAGGACGGTCGCGGTCGGACCGTCCCACCCGGTCTCGGCCTCGCGGGCGACGGGGTCGACCTCGATCACGCGCCCGACGCGCAGGCCGTTGTACTTGACGTCGGAGTTGATGCCGAGGGTGTCGCCCACCGTCGCGAGCTGGACGGTGACGCGCACGTCGCCGCTGAGCGTGCCCAGCGTCTGGAGGGCGAGCACGCCGGTGAGCAGGCCGAGCGCGGCGAACCCGGCGAGCCCGATGAGCGCGAGGCGCAGGCGGAGCTCGCGCCGATCGGTCCGCACGTGCGGGAACAGGAACTGGCTCACCCCCTCACCCCGAGATCTGGACCTGCTGGTCCGCGCCCCACAGGAGCAGCGTCAGCAGGATGTCGACGACGGTCAGGGAGATGATGCTGGCGCGGATCGCGCGCCCGGTCGCGCGGCCGACGCCCTCGGGACCGCCGCTGGCGGTGAAGCCGTGGTAGCAGTGGATCAGCGTCACCACGGTGGTCAGGACCACGACCTTGATCGCCGAGTAGAGGACGTCGACCGGCGCGACGAACGTGCGGAAGTAGTGGTCGTAGGTGCCGGCCGACTGACCGTAGAAGGTGGTCACCATGAAGTCGGTGGCGACGTACGTCCCGACCAGGCCGATCAGGTAGAGCGGGAGGACGACGACCCAGGCGGCGACCAGGCGGGTGCTGACCAGGTAGGGGATCGGGCGGATCGCCATCGCCTCGAGCGCGTCGATCTCCTCGCTGATCCGCATCGCGCCGATCCGCGAGGTGAACCCGCAGCCGATCCGCGCCGCGAAGCCGAGGGCCGCGACCATCGGCGCCAGCTCGCGGGTGTTGGCGTAGCCCGAGATGAAGCCGGTCAGCGGGGCCAGCCCGATCACGTCGAGACCCTGGTAGCCCTCGAGACCCACCTCGGTGCCGGTCAGCGTCGACAGCAGCAGCACGACGCCGACGACCCCGCCCCCGACGAGGAAGATGCCGGACCCGAGGGTCACCTCGGCGAGCACGCGCGCGATCTCACCGCGGTAGCGGGTGAGCGCGACCGGCAGCGCGGCGACGGCCCGCCACGCGAGCACCAGCTGCAGGCCGATGCCCTCCAGCGGTCCGATGACCGCGCGGTCGACGGCCTGGTCGACGGCGCTGACTGCCTGCGTCATCCGATCGGCCCTCCCGCGAACGTGCTGTGCACCTGGGAGATCACGAAGTTGGCCGCGAAGAGCAGGACGAAGTTGGTGACCACGGCGCTGGTGACCGCCTCGCCCACGCCGGTCGGGCCGCGGCTCGCGCCCAGCCCCTTGTACGACGCCACCACGGCGCAGATCACCGCGAAGATCGCCGCCTTGGTCAGCGAGAGCCACAGGTCGGAGAGCTGGGCCAGCGTGGTGACCGACGCGAGGTAGCTGCCGGGCGGCAGGTCCTGGATCACCACGCTGATCGACAGGGTGGTGAGGATCGTGAAGAACATGACGACGCCGTTGAGCAGCACCGCGACCACGACGATCGCGAACATCCGCGGCACGACCAGGCGCTCCATGACGGAGAGGCCCATGACCTCCATCGCGTCGATCTCCTCGCGGATCCGCCGTGAGCCGAGGTCGGCGCAGATCGCCGAGCCGGCGACGCCGCTGAGCATCAGCGCGGTGATCAGGGGAGAGGCCTGCCGGACGACGGCGAGCGTGTTGCCCGCCCCGGTGAACGCGACGGCGCCCACCTCCTGGGCGAGCACCCCGACCTGCAGCGCGAGGATGATCCCGAACGGGACCGACACGGCCAGCGCTGGCAGCGTGCAGACCCGGACGGCGTACCAGGTCTGCACCACGGTCTCGGCGAGCGGGAAGCGCCGCCCGGACACGGACGAGACGACGGCGCCGAAGACCCTCCGCGTGAAGCGGAGCAGGGCGAGGACCTCGGCGAGCGGTTTGCCGAGCGCCGTCAGGGCGCGCGCTTCGCTCGTGGCCGGCATGGTGCTCCTGTGCTCGCTCGGGTCGGTGCGGTGGCAGCCGAGAATGACAGTAGAACTGTCACACCGGTACTGTCCACGGCCGTGTGACCTACGTCAACCCCGATCGTTGAAGATTCTGGATCGGGTCGAATCCGCGCCTGAGATGGTCCTGTGTGTCTGCGTTGCGCAGATTGTTTGACAGTCGTACTGTGACAGTCATGAGCGCAGCAGTGGGGGTCGACCCGACCCATGAGTCCGATGACGGCGGCGCGCTGCGCACCATCGACGAGCTCGCGACGGCGGCGGGCCTGACGGTCCGCACGACCCGCTACTACGCGAGCCTGGGCCTGCTGCCGCCGCCGGCCCGCCGCGGCCGGATGGCGTGGTACGACGACACCCACCTCGCGCGCCTGGAGATGATCCGCGCCCTGCAGGGCCACGGGTTCACGCTGCAGGCGATCGAGAAGTACCTCGCCTCGCTCCCCGCGGACGCCGGGGTCGAGGACCTCGCGGTCCAGCGCGCGATGCTGACGTCGTGGACCGTGGGGGAGCCGCACGAGCTCACCCGCCGCCAGCTCGACCAGCACGCCGGGCGCCGGCTGACCGACGACGAGGTCTCGCTCATCGAGGACTTCGGCCTGCTGCGGCGGGCCGGCGAGGGTGCCGCCGAGCGCTTCACCCCGGTCCACGGGTTCGACGTCGCCGTCGAGCTCCTCCAGGTCGACATCCCCGTCGAGGGCATGCGCGCCGCGGGCGAGGCGATCGAGCGCCACATGTCGGCCCTCGCCGAGGAGCTCACCCGCGTCCTGCACGACGAGGTGGTCGAGCCCTGGCGCCGCGACAGCCACTCCCGCGAGGACGCCGCCCAGCTCGAGAACACGATCGGCACGCTGCGCCGGCTGACCCTCGAGGCCATCGTCCGCGGCTTCCAGCGCTCCGCCAACAAGCTGATCACCCAGTCCCTCGACCGCCGCTGACCGCGCCAAAGGCGGGTCCCGATAGGGTCGCGGGCGTGACCCAACGCACTCTCGTCCTCCTCAAGCCCGACGCGGTCCGGCGCGGCCTGGTCGGCAACGTGCTGGCCCGGTTCGAGGCCAAGGGGCTGAGCATCGTCGCCATGGAGCACCGCCACATCGACGCGGCGCAGGCCGACGCGCACTACGCCGAGCACGTCGAGCGCGACTTCTACCCGCCGCTGCGCGACTTCGTGACCAGCGGCCCGCTCGTGGCGCTGGTCCTCGAGGGCGACGAGGCGATCGAGGTCGTCCGTGCGCTCAACGGCGCCACCGACGGCCGCAAGGCCGCCCCGGGCACCATCCGCGGCGACCTGTCGCTGTCGAACCGCGAGAACCTCGTGCACGGCTCCGACTCGCCCGAGTCGGCCGCGCGCGAGATCGCGCTCTGGTTCCCCGGCCTCGCCTGAGCGAATCTCCTGACACGACTCCCCGTCGGTCCTTAGGGTCCGTCGAGGAGCACAGGCACACCCGCCCGCGCTCGACTCGGCGAGCACGGGGGCGACATGCACGATCCATCGGGGACGGGCCCGGTGTGGCCCTATGCGGAGGGTCACTGGGGCCCGCCACGGCCGCGCCCGCCGTACGACGAGCGGTCGGTCGCGTCCCTGCTCCTGCTCGGCACCGTCCTCGCCGCGCCCGTGTCCGTGTGGTTGGGCGTCCGCGGGATCCGGGCGACCCGGGACGGCGAGCGCCGGGGCCGGTGGTGCGCCGTGCTCGGCGTCGTCGGCGGCGTCCTGATGATCCTGCTGGTGGTGGGCGGCCTCCTCCTGCGGGGTCCCCTCGAGCGCCTGGCCGACCCGCTCGGTGGCGTCGTCGTCGGTGACTGCGTCGACGTCCAGGTGGTCGGGAGGACCTACGAGGCGCGGGTCGTCGACAGCCCGTGCAACGAGCCGCACGACGCCGAGGTCGTCCACCGGGGCAGGCTCGACGTCTTCGACGCCTCCGAGCTCCTCGACCGGTCCGCCGCCGAGCTCTGCACCGTCGCCCTCGGCGAGCGCTACCGACAGGAGATGGCCACCGGCCGGTAATCGATGCGGGTGATCCTCCTCGGCGAGCCGTGGGACGCCTCCGGTGGCGAGGAGTTCCTGTGCCTTGCCGGCGACGTCGAGGGCGGCCGGCTCGGTGCGCCCATCGGGGCGTCGGCATGAGCGCCGCGGACTGGTCGCGCCCGGGCGCCCACCGGCCGCCGAGCGTGGGAGGCCACGCTCCGGCGACCGTCACCGACGCCACGGCGGGCTGGGCGCTCGCGTGGTCGATCCTCAGCTGCTGCTACATCGGCAACGTCGTGTCGACGGTGATGGCGTTGCGCGTGCTCTCGCACGCCCGCCTCACCGGCGAGGACCGCGGCAAGGGCCTGGCGATCGCGGCGCTGGCCATCAACGCCCTCGGGCTGGGCTCGCTCGTCGTCACGGGCTACGTCCTCGCCGTCTTCGGGACCTCGGAGACCACGACGGCGTACGACGCGCTCCCTCCCGTCAACGCCGACCCGGCCGTCGTGATGAGCATCGGGGACCTCGAGTACGGCGACTGCCTCGTCGATCCGTCCTTCCGGGACGAGGAGGGCGACGTCCGTCGGGTCGAGTGCGACACCCGTCATGACGTCGAGGTCTTCGAGATGCTGCCGGTGGACGTCGTCGACTTCCCCGGGGAGAAGGCGATCGAGCGCCGCGCCCGGGCGTGCTACCGCAAGGCCTTCTCGACCTTCGTCGGGATCGCCTATGCCAGGTCCGAGCTCGAGGTCACCTGGTTCGCGCCCAGCAGCGAGGGCTGGTCGAGCGACCTGCAGTACGTCGCCTGCCTCCTGGTGGACCCGAAGGGCCCGCTGGACGAGAGCCTGTACCACGCCCAGCGTTGAGCCCGCGCCACGCCGTACCGGCGTGGCTCCCCGGCAGACCCCTCCCGCTTCCTTACGCTCGCAAGCGGAGACCGGCGGATCGTGTGCCTGCCGGCCTCCCCGGCGCACCTCCCGCAGCCAGCGGGAGAGGTGACGGCTTCCCCGAAAGCACACGAGGGCGTGGTCGACCCGACCCTGCCCGGCGACGTCTTGCGAGGAAGCGTGAGGGCGAACTCCATCATCGGCCGTGACATGGCCGTCGATCTCGGCACCGCCAACACCCTCGTCTATGTCCGCCGCCGCGGCGTGCTGCTGGACGAGCCGAGCGTCGTGGCGCTCAACGACAGCACGGGCGAGGTCATCGCGGTCGGCCACCAGGCCAAGCAGATGCTGGGCCGCACCCCCGACAACATCACCGCCCTGCGCCCGCTGCGCGACGGCGTCATCGCCGACTTCGAGGCGACCGAGCAGATGCTGCGGCACTTCATCGCCCGCGTGCACCGCCGGCGCTACTTCGCCAAGCCGCGCATGGTCATCTGCGTGCCGAGCTCGATCACGCCGGTCGAGCAGCGCGCGGTGAAGGAGGCCGGCTACCAGGCCGGCGCCCGTCGTGTGTACGTCGTCGAGGAGCCCATGGCCGCCGCGATCGGCGCCGGGCTGCCCGTCCACGAGGCCACCGGCAACATGATCGTCGACGTGGGCGGCGGCACGACCGAGGTCGCGGTCATCTCGCTCGGCGGCATCGTCACGTCGCTGTCGATCCGGACGGCCGGCGACGACCTCGACGCCGCGATCATCGCGTGGATGAAGAAGGAGCACGGCGTGATGCTCGGCGAGCGCACCGCCGAGGACGTCAAGATCACGCTCGGCTCGGCGTTCCCGCGCCCCGGCGAGCCGGAGGGCGAGGTCCGCGGCCGCGACATGGTCACCGGCCTGCCGCGCACGGTCACCGTCACCAGCGCCGACATCCGCCACGCGCTCGAGGAGCCGCTGCACGCGATCGTCGACGCCGTGCGCGTCACCCTCGACCAGACGCCGCCCGAGCTGGCCGGCGACATCATGGACCGCGGGATCGTGCTGACCGGCGGGGGAGCGCTGCTGCGCGGCCTCGACGAGCGGATCCGCCACGAGACCGGCATGCCGGTGCACGTCGCCGAGGACCCGCTGGTCTCGGTCGCGATGGGCGCGGGCCGCTGCGTCGAGGAGTTCGAGGCCCTCCAGCAGGTGCTGGTCACCAACCCGCGGCGGTTCTGAGACCCATGGCCATCGACACCCGTCCCATCCGGTCCTCGAGCCCCGGTCCCGCCGGTCCCGCCCGCCGGCCCGCGCCGCAGCGCGACCCCGGCGACGACCGCGGCCGCCCGTCGCGCTCGCTCGTGGTGGCCCTGCTGCTCGCCTGCGCGACGCTCATGGTCGTCGACGAGGCCGGCGGCGACGGCTCCCCGGTGGCCGCGATCCGCGCCGGGGTCGGCGAGGTCGTCGGCCCGGTCCAGGCCGGCGTCGCCACCGTCGTACGACCCGTCGCCGGCATCCCGGGCGCCTTCCGGACCAACGACCAGCTCCGGCAGCAGGTCGAGGACCTCGAGGCCGACGTCGCCGAGAAGGACGCGCTGCTCGCCAAGGCCGGGTACGACGACAACCGGCTCGCCGCGCTCGACGGCCTCCGTGCACTCGCCGGCGACATCGGCTACGCGCTCGTGCCGGCCCGCATGATCGCGATCGGCCCGGCCCAGAGCTTCTCCAGCACCATCACGATCGACGCCGGGTCCGACTCCGGCCTGCACCCCGACATGACCGTGGTCGCCGCACAGGGCCTGGTCGGCCGGATCACGTCGGTGACCAGCCACACCGCCACCGTGCTGCTGATCGTCGACGACACCTCCAACGTGGGCGGCCGGATCGGCGACAACATGGAGATCGGGTTCGTGAAGGGCAAGGGCGCGCTCGGCACCGACGACCGGCTCGAGATGGAGCTGGCCGACCGCAACGTGGTGCCCAAGGTCGGCCAGGAGGTCCTCACCCGCGGGAGCGAGGGCGGCGCGCCCTATGTCGCGGGCGTCCCGATCGGCACGGTCGGCAAGGTCTACGAGTCGGTGCGCGAGACCTCGTACCGCGCGGTGATCGTGCCGGCGGTCGACTTCACCGCGCTCGACCTGGTCGGCGTGGTGGTTCCCTCGGGCACCTACGACCACCGGGTCATCGAGGTCGACGGGAGCATGCACCCATGAGGACCAGCTCGACCGGGCGCCTCGTCGCCGTCCTCGTGGCCACGCTGGTGGCCCTCCTCGTCCAGGTCACCGTGCTGCCCCCCTTCGCGTGGGAGGTCGGCGGCCTCGGCGTCGTCCCCGACGTCGTCCTGCTCGTCGTGGTGGCGAGCGCGCTCGCCACCGACACCCGCTACGGCATGCTGACCGGCTTCTTCGCCGGGCTGCTGCTCGACCTCGCGCCGCCGGCCGACCACGTCGCCGGCCGCTGGGCGCTGGCCCTGATGGTCGTCGGGTACGTCGTCGGGCGACTCGCCCACGACGACACCGCGGACGTCGGTCGGCTCGAGCTCGACGGCACCCGCCGTCCGCCGGTGACGCTCGTCCTGGCCGCGGCTGCCGGCGGCTCCTTCGTCGGCATCTCCGTCTACGCGCTCAGCGGGCTCTTCCTCGGCGACTCCTCCGCCACGGTCGGCGACCTGCTCGAGGTCGCCCTCGTCGCGCTGGTCCTCGACACCCTGGCGGCGCTGCTGGTCGTCCCGGCGACCTACTGGCTGTTCCGGCGCCTCGGCCGCGACCGCGTCGCGCAGGGACTGTGGGCCCGGACGTGACCGCCGCCTCGCACCGCAGCCGGCTGCGCCTGATCGTCATCCAGACGCTGGTCTTCTCGCTGCTCGCGACCCTCGGCGCCCGGCTCTACTACCTGCAGGTCATCTCCGGCGAGGTGTACCAGGGCCAGGCCGCGTCGCAGTCGGTGCGCGAGATCGTGGTCCAGCCGCAGCGCGGCCTCATCGTCGACGCGATGGGCCGTCCGCTGGTGACCAACCGGCTCACCTGGGTGGTGTCGATGGACCGCACCCTGGTCGGCCGCATGTCCGAGGCCGACCGCACCGAGCTGCTCGCGCGCACCGCCCGCGCCATCGGCGTGAAGGTGCCGAGGATCCGCGCCAAGCTGCTGCTCTGCGGCGACGAGGGATCGGTCGCGGGGGAGTGCTGGAACGGCTCTCCCTACCAGCCCGTCCCGATCGCCCAAGACGTCAAGGAGACCGCCGCCCTGCGGATCCTCGAGCAGCCCGAGGACTTCCCCGGCGTGGTGGTCGACCGGCAGAGCGTGCGGCAGTACCCCTCGCCGTACGGCATCAACGCGGCCCACCTGCTCGGCTACCTCAGCCCGATCACCAAGGAGGAGCTCGAGGACGCCGAGGACGACGGCGACAGCTCCGTCAACGGTGCCTCGGTCGTCGGCCGCGCCGGCGTCGAGAAGGAGTACGACGAGTTCCTGCGCGGCCAGCCCGGCTACCAGCAGGTCGCCGTCGACTCGAAGGGCCGGGTCCGCCAGGACGTGTCCGACCTCGCGGCGCAGCCCGGCGACACGCTGGTCACCTCGATCGACGCCAACGTGCAGTCGGTCGTCGAGGAGCAGCTGGCGAAGATGATCCAGACCCAGCGCAACACGCTCGACCCGGTCACCGACCGCAAGTTCGAGGCCGACTCCGGCGCCGCCGTGGTGCTGGAGGCGAGGACCGGCCGCATCGTCGCGATGGCCAGCCAGCCGACGTACGACCCGTCGGTGTGGGTCGGCGGCATCACCGACAAGCAGCTCGCCCGGCTCTACTCGGAGGCCGCGGGCACGCCGCTGCTGTCGCGGGCCTTCCAGGGCCAGTTCGCCCCCGGCTCGACGTGGAAGCCGTTCATGACCGTCGGTGCGCTGACGCACGGCTACTCGCCGGACACGATCCTGCCCTGCTCGTCGGCGGTGCAGATCGGCAACCGCGCCTTCCACAACCACGAGTCGTCGGCCTACGGCCCGATCACCTTCGCGCGCGCGCTCGAGGTCTCCTGCAACACCTTCTTCTTCCAGGTCGGCATGCACTTCTGGCAGACGCTCGGCTCGGACCCCGACGACGTCAACGCGAAGGACCCGCTGGTCAGCCAGGCCGAGAAGTTCGGCTTCGGCGAGCGCACCGGCGTCGACCTGCCCGGCGAGGCGTCCGGCCGGGTGGCCGACCGGAAGTGGAAGAAGGCCTACTACGAGTCCATGAAGGACTACTACTGCGGCATCGCCGACAAGCCGCAGGACGCGAAGACCTCCGACTTCGTCTACAAGTTCGCCCGCGAGTTCTGCATCGAGGGCTGGAAGTACAAGATCACCGACTCGGCCAACTTCGCGATCGGCCAGGGCGACACCATCGTGACGCCGCTGCAGCTGGCCCGGGCGTACGCCGCCCTCTCCAACGGCGGCACGCTGTGGGAGCCCCGCGTCGGCAAGGCGGTCGTCTCGCCCGACGGCAAGGTGATCCGCGAGATCGCGCCGAAGAAGGAGCGCCAGCTCAAGATCCCGAAGAAGGTGCTGCGCTACCTCGACGAGGCGCTCCAGGGCGTCGCGTCGCGCGGCACGATGGCGTGGAAGCTCGGCGGCTTCCCGCTCGACAAGGTCACGATCCGTGCCAAGACCGGCTCCGCCGAGGTCTACGGCAAGCAGTCGACCGGCTGGGTGGCGTCGTACACGAAGGACTACGTCGTCGTGATGATGATCAGCCAGGCCGGCACCGGCTCGGGTGCGACCGGTGAGGGCGTCCGCGCGATCTGGGAGGCCCTGTACGGCGTCGACGGCGACCAGGTGCGCGAGGGCAGGGCCGCGATCCCGGGCGTCACGCAGCCGGCGACGCTCCCGACGTTCGGCGACGACGGCTCGATCCTGCCGCCTGCCCGGAAGGAGCAGTGAGGTCATGAGCAACCGCATCCAGGCCTCCCGCGCCACGGCGCGCCCGACCCGCACCACCGCGTCGCGCCGGGTCTCGTTCCTGCGCTGGGGTGACATCGACCGGATCCTGCTGGTCGCCGTCCTCGTGCTCTCGCTGGTCGGCTGCCTGCTGATCTGGTCGGCGACCATCGAGCGCGACGACCTCACCGGCGGCGACGAGCGCGCCTTCCTCGTCAAGCAGCTGGTCAACGTCGTGATCGGCGTCGGGCTGATGGCGCTCGTGGTCGCGACCGACCACCGCTGGGTCCGGATCCTCGCGCCGATCGCCTATCTCGCCGCGATCGTCGGCCTGGTCCTGGTCCTCGCGATGGGCTCCACCATCAACGGCTCCCGCTCGTGGCTGATCATCGGCGGCATGTCCTTCCAGCCCTCGGAGCTGGCGAAGCTCGCGGTGGTCGTCGGCATGGCGCTGGTCGTCGCGGAGCGCAGCGAGGGCCGCTGGCGCGACCGGGTCGGTACGACGGACGTCCTGCTCATGCTCGTCGTCGCGGGCGTCCCCGCGGTGCTGATCCTCGCCCAGCCCGACCTCGGCACGATGCTGGTGCTGACCGCGACCGTGTTCGGCGTGATCGCCGCGTCGGGGGCCGACCGCCGCTGGCTCGGCCTGCTGGCCGGCGGAGGGGTCGCGGTCGCCGTCTTCGCGGTCGTCAGCGGCTTCCTCAAGGAGTACCAGGTCGACCGCTTCCTCGCCTTCACCAACCCCGAGCTCGACCCGAAGGGTGCCGGCTACAACGTCGAGCAGGCCCGGATCGCGGTCGGCAACGGTGGCCTCTTCGGTCAGGGTCTCTTCCAGGGCTCGCAGACCCAGTCCGGCTTCGTGCCCGAGCAGCACACCGACTTCGTCTTCACGGTCGCGGGCGAGGAGCTCGGGCTGCTCGGTGCGGCCCTCATCGTGGCGCTGCTGGGCGTCGTGCTCTGGCGGGCGCTGGTCATCGCGACCCGCACCGATGACATGTTCGGCCGGATCGTCGCGGCCGGGATCGCCTGCTGGTTCGGCTTCCAGGCCTTCCAGAACATCGGCATGTGCCTCGGGATCATGCCGGTCACCGGCGTCCCGCTGCCCTTCGTCTCCTACGGCGGCTCGTCGATGTTCGCCGGCATGCTCGCGGTGGGCCTGCTGCAGAACATCCACCTGCGCACGCTCTCCGCGCCGGCGTCCCGCCTCACTCCGCAGAAGCGGGTCCTCGTCCGCGGGTGACCCGGCAGGGCCCTACGACGCCGGCTTCGTGTTGACCGTCAGGATCGACCCGCGGTCGTCGTCGGAGATCCCGGCGGCCGCGAGGATCCGCTGCACGACCTCGTTCTTGCCGTCGATGTAGTCCTCGATGCCGTCGAGCTCCTGCGCGGCCAGGCCGAGCTTGACCGCGGCATAGGCGTCGCGCAGCTCCGGGTCGGCCCGCAGCGTGTCGCGGACGGCGAGGTGGTTGCGCAGCGACAGCGAGCCCTCCACGCACACGTACACGTTGCGCGTCACGGCCGCGTGCTCGTCGGTGGTGGACGCCGCCATCGCGTGCCGGTCGGGCACGCCGAGGTCGCCACGGTGCGTGTAGCCGGCGGCCACGAGCGCCGCGATCGCCGCGTCGAGGTCGGCCCGCCGGACGACGACGTCGATGTCGAGGACCGGCTTCGCGGCGAGCCCGGGCACCGACGTGCTGCCGACGTGCTCGATCGCCACGACCGGGACGCCCTCCAGCGCCGTCGCCAGCGCGGCGCGGATCGTGGTGAAGGCCTCGGGCCACGCAGGGTTGTAGGGAAGGACGGTCACGCGCACCGGACCATTGTCCCCGAGCCGCGCCACCACTAGCGTCCGGTGGGTGACGCAGGCATCGACGGGCGCCGTCCGGGCGCTGGGCGCGGCCCGGCTCGCCGTGGGCATCGCGCTGCTCGCCGCGCCGCGGCTGGTCGGGCGCAACGACGACCCGTCCTTTCAGCTGCTGATGCGCACGATCGGCGTCCGCGACCTGGTGATCGGCGCCGGGACCGTCCTCGCGCCCGGCGCGTCGGCCGTGCACTGGGGGCGCTCGGCGCTCGCGAGCGACAGCCTCGACATGGTCGTCGGCGCGGCGTCGGTGCCGACCGTGGGCGCCGGCGGGGGAGCGGTCGCGACGCTCGCGCCCGTCCCGTTCGTCGCCGTCGGCTGGTGGGCCTTGCGCCGCGCGACCCGGCCTGCGGCAGGATAGGCCCGTGCTCTCGGTCCGCTGTGCCCCATGCCGTCGCGTGGCGTTGCCGGCGACCCTCGGGAGCCTCGAGAGCGTGGCGGCCCTCGCGCTGGCGCACGTCGCCGCCGGGGGAGAGGTGCCCCAGCCGCTGTGGCTGGCCGCCTTCGGCGCCCTCGTGTACGCCGCCAGCCTGCCCGTGCTCCGCCGCCGGGCCGGCATCGGTCTCGTCCTGCCGGCGCTCGTCGTCGCGCAGGTGCTCGGCCACGCCTGGTTGGTCGCACTGGCCCCGGCGGCGCACGCCGGCCACGGCCACGACGGCGGGCTGCTGCTGGGGCTGACCCCGTCGATGCTCGCCGCGCACGCCGTGGCCGCCGCGGTCACGGGCGTCATGTGGGCGGTGCGCCGGCGCGTGGTCGAGGTGCTCGTGCACTGGTCCGACCCCGGGCTGCTGCCGGTGCCGGCCGCGCCGCGCGGCCGGGTGCTCCCGGTCGTCGTACGGGCGTCGGGCCGGCTGCTCGAGGCCGTCGCGCCGACGCGGGGTCCGCCGGCGGGCCTGCCGGCGACGGCCTGAGCCCCGGATCTCCTGTCCGGTGCCGGGCTGGTCGCTGCTGCCTGCCCGCACCACCGACCTCAGACAGAGAGACACACCATGAACAACCGACGCTTCAGCCTGCCCACCCCCGTCCGCATCGCCGGTGCCGGCGCCACCGCCCTGGGCATCGTCGCCCTCAGCGCCGGCGCCGCGAGCGCGCACGTCACCGTCACGCCGAGCACGACCGCGGCCGGGTCCTACACCGTGCTGACCTTCAGCGTGGGCCACGGCTGCGAGGGCTCGCCGACCACGAAGATCGCCATCCAGATGCCCGAGGCGATCCCCTCGGTGACCCCGACGCTCAACCAGGGCTGGGCCGTCCGCAAGGTCTCCGAGAAGCTCGCGAAGCCGATCGAGGACGCCCACGGCAACAAGCTCACCGAGCGGGTCAGCCAGGTCGTCTACACGGCGCGCACGCCGCTGGCCGACGGCTTCCGCGACACCTTCGAGCTCTCCGTGCAGGTGCCCGACGCCGAGGGCGACACGGTCACCTTCCCGGTCATCCAGACCTGCCAGAAGGGTCAGACGTCGTGGATCGAGACGCCGGCCGAGGGCCAGGACGAGGAGGAGCTCGAGAGCCCGGCACCGGCCTTCACCATCACCGCCGCGTCCGGCGAGGGCCACCACGGTGGTGCGACCGACGACGACGCGGGGGAGTCGGACGAGCACGAGGCTGCGGACGCCGACGGTGACGACGACGGCGACGGCGACGGCCTGGCTGTCGGCGGTCTCGTCGCCGGGATCGGCGGGCTCGCGCTGGGCGGCCTCGCCCTCGCCCGCTCCGGCAAGAAGGCCTGACGCACCGATGCTGAAGCGTGTGCCGGCGTGGTTCGCCGCGTTGCTCGTCGCCGCGACCGCGGTGCTCGGGCTGGCGGCGCCTGCGTCGGCGCACGCCACGCTCGTCTCCTCGACCCCGGCCGAGGGCGAGGTGCTGCCGAGCGCGCCGGGCGAGGTCGTGTTCACCTTCGACGAGCCGGTGCAGCTGGTGCCGAACGGCCTGCTCGCGTTCGACGCGGCCGGTGAGAAGGTCGCGATCGACGCCTCGGCCAGCGGCAAGGAGGTCACCGGCGACCTGCCCGACGAGCTCGACGACGGCACCTATGTCGTCACCTGGCGCGTGGTGTCCGAGGACGGCCACCCGATCGCGGGCTCGCTCACCTTCCACGTCGGCGCGCCGAGCCCCAGGGTCGAGGCGCCGAAGCTCGGCCCGACCGACCCGGGCGCCGTACCCACCATCCAGGCGGTCGTCCAGGGCATCAACTACGTCGCCCTCCTGCTGGCGGGCGGGCTCGCGGTCTTCCTGGGGTGGACGACCCGCGACGTCCGGCTCACCGATGCCGTACGACGCCGCCTGGTCCGGACGCTGCGGGGCGCCGCCCTCGTGGCGGTCCTGGCGGCCGCGGCCGCCGTCCCCCTCGCCGGCGCCTACCAGCTCGGTACGGGGGTCAGCGGCCTCCTCGACCTCGACGTGCTCGACCCGACGCTGGTGCAGGACGACCTGCGGGTGCTCGCCCTGCAGCTGGCCTGCCTGGCGGTGACCTCGTGGGCGGTCGGTCTCCAGCGGTCCTCGCTGCTGGTCGACCTCAACACCGCGCTCGCGGTCTGGTCGCCGGCGCTCGTCGGGCACACCCGCGCCTACGAGCCGACGACCCTCCTCGTCGTCACCGATGCCCTGCACCTCACCGCGGGCGCCATCTGGCTCGGCGGCCTGGTGGGTCTCGCGCTGACGCTGCCCTCCGTCGCCGGGCGTCCGGCCGACGGTGCTCGCCTGCTGAGCCGCTTCTCGACCCTGGCCGGCGGCCTGGTCGCGGCGCTCGCGGCGGCCGGCGTGCTGCTCGGCTGGCGCATCGTCGGGTCGTGGTCGGACCTGTTCGGCGAGACCTGGGGCCGGCTGCTGCTCGTGAAGGTCGGCATCGTGCTGGTCGTCCTCGGCATCGCCGCCTGGAACCGGTTCCGGCTGGTCCCGCGGGTCACCGAGGGCGTCGGCCACGACGGTCGTCGTACCGCGGCGGGGCTGGTGCGCCGCGCCCTCGTGGCCGAGGCCGTGGGCCTGGTCGCCGTCCTCGCCGTGACCGGGTTCCTCACCCAGAAGCCGCCCGGTGGCGAGGGCGACGCACCGCCCGCCACGGCCGACACGGGGACCGTGACCGGCACGGCCGGCGACGACCTCAAGGTGCTCGCCGTCCTGGACTCCGGGAGTGGCCTGCAGCGACGCCTGATCGTCCAGGTCCAGGACCTGGAGACCAGCGACCCCGTCGACCTGTACGACGCCCCGGCGGTCGCGCTGCGCAACGGCGACGTCGACCTCGGCGAGGTGCCGGTGGTGCCCGTGGGCGCCGGCACCTACCAGGCGGACGTGGTCTTCCCCGTGGGCGGGACCTGGCAGCTGCAGGTCAGCATCCGTGCGGAGGAGTTCAGCAGCCCCGTGACGACAGTGGACCTCCCGGTCACCCAGTGACCGGGAGGTCCGTCTTCGGGGGAGCCGGGCTCAGCCGAGGCCGGTCTCCGAGAGCGGCACGGTGTCGCTGTCCTTCGGCACGCTCACCTCGACGTCGGCGCCGTAGTCGTAGTAGGTCTGGCTGGTCGAGGTGGTGACGCCCTGGACCGACAGGCTCACCTCGTACTTCACCGGGCGGTTGTCGCCGTCGATCCAGATGTCGAACGGGATGGTCTTCGGGAGCGTGGTCGCCGCGTCGGCCGGCAGCCCCAGGACCTTGGCGTAGCTCTTCGTGTTCATCACGGCCTTGTAGTGGTCGGCGTCCACGCCGTCGACCTCCTCGGCGCCGACCAGCTCGAGCGAGTCGAGGTCGCCCATCGCGCGCAGCGCGGTCTCGGGGTCGGAGACGGCGGCGAGGGCCGCGAACGGGTTGTCCTTGTTGGCGGGGTCCTTGGAGTCGATCTTCAGCCACTTGCCGGCCGGCACGCCGAGGCCCTCGGACTTGAGGTAGACGACGCCCGACGCGCTGACGGTCTCCAGCTGCTGGGGGCTGCCGGCCGTGGTCTTGCCGTGCGACAGGGCCTCGTCGCCCTCGTACTTCGCCTCGGTCTCGATGGTCATCGAGGTCCCGGCGGTGGTCGTGGTCGCCCGCCCCTTGAACGAGCCGGCGGCCTGCTGGGCCTCGAGCACCTCGTCGAAGAAGTTGGCGGTCGTGAGCTCGCCGCCGGACGCGCCCTCGCTCTCCGACGCCCCTCCGGACGAGCTGTCGGAGGACCCGGTCGACGCCGACGTGGGGGCGTCGCTGGACTTCCCACCGTCGGCGTCGCCGGACGAGTCGTCGTTGCAGCCGGCCAGCAGCAGGGAGGTGGCCAGCAGCGCGGCGATCGACGCGGGCACGGTCTTGAGGGTCATGCGGTTCTCCTCGGGGTTCTCGGATGGTGCGCGCAGACGACTACCCGCCACGCGCGGGATCACGCCTCGGGGTCGACGGTGGCGGTCACCGCGACCTGGTGGAGCAGCCCGTCGACGCGGACCTGCACGAACATGCGGTAGCTGCCCGGCTCGGTGAAGGTCGTGTGGAAGGTGAGGATCGTGCCGTCGTCGGTCACCTCGGGGGCACCGAGCGGGTGCACGTGCACGAAGCCGCCGGTGCCGATGGCGAAGCCGGTGAGGTGCGCCGTCGCGCCCAGGTAGCTGCCGAGCTGCAGCGGCTCGCCGTGCGGGGTGGCCACGGAGATGCGCAGCCGACCGTTGGAGCCGACCTCCCCGTGGCCGTCCAGCCCGATCCGGACGACCCCGTCGTCGCTCGTCGCGGCCGCGTCACCGGTGGGCACGACGGCCGGCCGCCACTTCCCGGGCACCCGCTGCGAGGTGCCCAGCACGACCGGGCGGTCGGCACCCTGCGGGATGAACTCGGTGACGACCCGCCACCACCCGCCGCCGCCCAGGTCGACCCGGCCGCGCCAGGTGCCGTCCTCGCCCAGCTCGGGGTGCACGTGGCGGAACTCGCCGAGGTCGTCGCGGACCACGTAGAGGTGCAGCAGCTTGGTCTGCTCCGGGGTGTAGTCGGTGAGCGCCTTCCCGGCCTCGTCGACGATCCGGAAGGAGACCTCGCCGGTCCGGTCGGCGCCGGGCAGGCGGACGTCCTCGATCGTGTAGCCGGCGACGCTCGCCCGGGTGCCGTCGCCGCGCGGGCTGAGCCCGGACGTCGACCCGTCCGTGACGGGGGTGACCACCAGCCGGTCGGGGTCGCCGCCACCGTCGTCGCCCGAGCAGCCGGCGAGTCCGGTGGCGAGGGCGAGGCAGGCCAGCGCGGCCGTCGTACGACGGAGGGTGCGGGTGCTCACGGCGCCACCGTCAGGAGCAGGAAGGCCGCCAGCAGCACGAGGTGCACGATGCCGTTGAGCGGCTTCGACCGGCCCGGTACGACGGTCAGCACGCCGACGACGGCCGAGAGCACCAGCAGCACGAGCTGCAGCGGCTCGAGGCCCAGCGCGAGGTCGCCGTCGAGCCAGATCGAGGCGACCGCGATCGCCGGGATCGTCAGGCCGATCGAGGCCATCGCCGACCCGTAGGCGAGGTTGAGGCTGGTCTGCACGCGGTCGAGGAGCGCGGCCCGCACCGCCGCGATGGTCTCGGGGAGGAGTACGAGCATCGCGATCACGACGCCGACGACGGCGTGGGGGAAGCCCAGCCACTCGACCGCGTCCTCGATCGAGTAGGACTCGACCTTGGCCAGCCCGACCACCGTGACCAGCGAGAGGCCCAGGAGCCCGAAGCTGGTCCAGGCCTCGCGGTCGGTCGGCGGGTCGGCGTGCCCGTCGCCGTCCCTGTCGTCGTCGGGGGTCCAGCCGCCGGGAATCGAGGTCGAGGCCCCGGGCAGGAAGAAGTCGCGGTGGCGAACCGTCTGGGTGAAGACGAACGAGCCGTAGAGCGCCAGCGAGGCCAGCGCCGCGAAGGTCAGCTGCGACCCGGTCAGCACCGGGCCCTCCTCGCTCGTCGTGAACGCCGGGACGACGAGGGTCAACCCGGCGAGGGTGATGACCGTGGCGAGCGCCGACCCCGTGCCCTCGGGGTTGAAGACGGCGAGGTGGTGGCGCAGGGCGCCGACGACCAGCGCCAGCCCGACGATGCCGTTGACCGTGATCATCACGGCCGCGAAGACGGTGTCGCGCGCCAGCGTCGAGGTCTCGCCGTTGCCGGACACCATCAGCATCACGATCAGGCCGACCTCGATCACGGTGACCGCGACCGCCAGCAGCAGCGACCCGAACGGCTCGCCGACGCGGTGGGCGACGACCTCGGCGTGGTGCACGCCGGCGAGGACCGCCCCGATCAGGGCGATGCCGATCAGCGAGGCCGCGAGGGGGCCGGGATGCGTTCCCCAGCTCACGCCGAGGACGACGGCGGCGATGGGCGGGGTGAACACCGTCCACCCCAGTCGTCCCGAGGTGGAGGCGCTCATGGGCCACACCCTACGGGGCTGGACCAGCGGCCCGGGTCCGCGGATGCCGGTCGGACCCGCCTG
This sequence comes from Nocardioides sp. SRI_004, assembly GCF_057586415.1. Lineage (NCBI taxonomy): Bacteria > Bacillati > Actinomycetota > Actinomycetes > Propionibacteriales > Nocardioidaceae > Nocardioides > Nocardioides sp. SRI_004. The sequence continues at coordinate 72,498 of NZ_JBYCZV010000017.1, read as the reverse complement.
CCCTCGTAGAATCGGGGGCATGTCCGTCGAGTCCGTCTTCCCCCGGCTGGAGCCGCACCTGCTGTCGGTGTCCAAGCCGATCCAGTACGTCGGCGGCGAGCTCAACATGGTCGCGAAGGACTGGGACGCCGCCGAGGTCCGCTGGGTGCTGATGTACCCCGACGCCTACGAGGTCGGCCTGCCCAACCAGGGCGTCCAGATCCTCTACGAGGTGCTCAACGAGCGCGAGTGGATCCTCGCCGAGCGCACCTACGCCGTGTGGCCCGACATGGAGAAGCTGCTGCGCGAGCAGCAGATCCCGCAGTTCACCGTCGACAGCCACCGCCCGGTCGGCGCGTTCGACCTGTTCGGCGTCAGCTTCTCCACCGAGCTCGGCTACACCAACCTGCTCAACGCCCTCGACCTGGCCGGCATCCCGCTGCACGCCGTCGACCGCGACGAGACCCACCCGGTCGTGATCGCCGGCGGCCACGCCGCCTTCAACCCCGAGCCGATCGCCGACTTCATCGACGCCGCCGTCCTCGGCGACGGCGAGGAGGTCGTCCTCAAGATCTCCGAGCTGGTGCGCGAGTGGAAGGGCGAGGGCTGCCCCGGTGGCCGTCAGGAGCTGCTGCGCCGGCTCGCCGTCTCGGGCGCGGTCTACGTGCCGCGGTTCTACGACGTCGAGTACGACGACAGCGGCGCGATCGCTGCCGTCGTACCCAACCACCCGGAGGCGCCCGACCGCGTCCGCAAGCACACGCTGATGGACCTCGACCAGTGGCCCTACCCGCGCAACCCGCTGGTGCCGCTCGCCGAGACCGTCCACGAGCGCTTCTCGGTCGAGATCTTCCGCGGCTGCACCCGCGGCTGCCGGTTCTGCCAGGCCGGCATGATCACCCGCCCGGTGCGGGAGCGCTCCATCGAGACCATCGGCCAGATGGTCGACAACGGCGTGCGGAAGACCGGCTTCGAGGAGGTCGGCCTGCTCTCGCTCAGCTCCGCCGACCACACCGAGATCGGTGACGTCGCGAAGGGCCTCGCCGACCGCTACGAGGGCTCCAACGTCTCGCTCTCCCTCCCGTCGACGAGGGTCGACGCCTTCAACATCACCCTCGCCAACGAGTTCTCCCGCAACGGTCGCCGCTCCGGCCTGACCTTCGCGCCCGAGGGCGGCAGCGAGCGGATGCGCAAGGTGATCAACAAGATGGTCACCGAGGACGACCTGATCCGCACCGTCGCGACGGCGTACTCCCACGGCTGGCGGCAGGTGAAGCTCTACTTCATGTGCGGCCTGCCGACCGAGACCGACGAGGATGTGCTGCAGATCGCCGAGCTCGCCAAGCGGGTCATCAAGACCGGCCGCGAGGTCTCCGGGCGCAACGACATCCGCTGCACGGTCTCCATCGGCGGCTTCGTCCCGAAGCCGCACACGCCCTTCCAGTGGGCCGCGCAGCTCGACGCCGAGACCACCGACGACCGTCTGCGCCAGCTGCGCGACGTCGTGCGCGCCGACAAGAAGTTCGGCCGTGCCATCGGCTTCCGCTACCACGACGGGCAGCCGGGCATCGTCGAAGGACTCCTGTCCCGCGGTGACCGCCGCGTCGGGCGCATCATCGAGGAGGTCTGGCGCGACGGCGGCCGCTTCGACGGCTGGAGCGAGCACTTCTCCTTCGAGCGCTGGGTCGCCTCCGCCGAGAAGGCCCTCGCCGGCACCGGCGTCGACCTCGACTGGTTCACGACCCGGGAGCGCGAGTACGACGAGGTCCTGCCCTGGGACCACCTCGACTCCGGCCTCGACAAGGACTGGCTGTGGGCCGACTGGGAGGACGCCCTCGCCGTCGGCGACGGGTCCTCCGACGTCGAGGTCGAGGACTGCCGCTGGACGCCCTGCTACGACTGCGGCGTGTGCCCGGAGATGGGCACCGAGATCCAGATCGGGCCCACCGGGCAGAAGCTGCTGCCCCTGTCGGTCGTCTGACCTCGTCGCTCGTCCCGCGCGGCCGGTGTGCCAGCATCGGGGCGTGCGCGACGAGCAACGCCTCCCGACCCGGACGCCCGAGTCGCGTGCGTTCGCGGAGCGGGTGCAGGTCGCGATGGCTCTGTGCGCGCGCCTCAACGCCCTGCCCTTCGACGACCTCGAAGGCAGGCGAGTGCTGCTCGGTGAGATCTTCGGTGGCACGGTTCCGGATTCGTTGTCGATCCTGCCGCCCTTCCACAGCGACTACGGGCTCGGCGCGACCTTCGGGGAGCGGGTGTTCATCAACCAGGGCTGCTACTTCCTCGACCTCGGCGGGATCACCCTCGGCGACCGGGTGATGATCGGGCCGGGCGTCACGCTCACCACCGCAGGGCACCCGGTCGAGCTGCGGGAGCGGTACGACTTCATCACCCACGCACCCATCACCGTCGAGGACGACGTCTGGATCGGCGCCGGAGCCACCGTCACTCCGGGCGTGACCATCGGACGAGGAAGCGTCGTCGGGGCCGGCACGGTGGTGGCCCGGGACGTCCCGCCCATGAGCGTCGTCACGGGGACGAGCGTGGTCGAGAGGAAGCGGACCGGGAGCGCAGGCTGACCCGGACATGCCGGTGACCCCGCCCGGGCGGGCGGGGTGCGGGGCTCGGTCTTCAGTAGCCGTCGAGGATCGTGGTGCCGGCGGGGCCGACGTGGAACATGTGGCCGTGGGGGCTGGTCCACAGGTAGTGGCCGGGCTGGATCACGAGGTAGCGCCATTGGCTGTGGGTCTTGGCGCGGTGGTGCCTGCGGCAGAGCGGGACGAGGTTGCAGGGACACGTCTTCCCGCCCTCGCCATGGGGTTGGGCGTGGTCGAGGTCGCAGCGGACTGCCTGGTGGGGGCAGTTGGGGAACCGGCAGGTGTGATCTCGCAGCGTCACGCGGTGTCGGTGGCGGTCGGGGATCTCGTACGAGTCCACGGGGATGCAGTCGGTGAGGTTGATGACCGGTCGCACGATGACGGTCGTGCCGGGGACCTGGAGCCATTCCTTCACCTGGGTGACGTGGACGGGTGACCTGGTCTCCTCACACCGCCCGACGTTGTTGCCGCTGGTGGTCGAGGAGGTCGCGCAGCGACCGTCACGAGACCCCTGTGCCTGTGCTGCCAGGGCGGTGTCGGTGATGTGGACGTTCAGCTCCACCCGCCGGCCGGGGGCTTGGGCGATGACCTCGCCGGTGGTCTCATCGGCGATCAACAGATCGAGGGCGAGGTCACGGCGGGCGATCGCACCCACGGCCTTGGAACGTCGGACGTCGAGGGAGTCGGTGTCGCCCAGCTGGCCGCGCAGTGCTGCTTCCCGGGAGATGGCTTGGTTGAAGTCGTGGCCGTCGGCCGCGTCGAGATAGGCGTCAAGGTGCACGCCGCCGTGTGCGTCGACCTCGTCCAGGTGGACGTCACAGTGGCGGCGGTCGTTCGCGGCTTGGCGTTCGGCCTCGGCGCGTTCGGGGTCGAACCGCAGGATCGCCTCGGTCACCAGACGTTCGAGCTGCGCCCAGCCGACGCCGCCGACGGCGGCGTTCAGGTGCCGGTCCACGAACTCCGCTGCCTCTGCCGGCAGCGACCTCGTCAGGTCAGCGATGCGTTGGGCTCGCCACGGCGTGACCCGGCCCTCGAGGACGGCGGCGTAGAGCAGGGGGAGGCGCCAGGCGCACTCGATGACCTGACCGACATACGACCGGCCACCATCCGGGGTCCGGCCGAGGACCGCGATGAGCTCCATCAGCTGGAACTCGCTGACGAGCGGGGCACCCGGGCCGGCGATCGGGACACCGGTGTCGAGGTAGCCCTCCGTCAACGTCGCGGCACCTTCGGCGGTGTCGACGATGTTGGCCTCAGCCCACGACGTGATGGCCTGCCACTCGCGGACGATGAGGGCGTCGCGGAGGTCGACACCGTCACGGATCTCGGACAGCAGCGACGCTGTCGAGACGGTGCTGTTGTCGAGGTCCATGACTGGATTCTTTCATCGACCTCCGACACAACGAAGCGACGGAAACCCGCCTGTGGACAGGGGAAAGTCCATCCCGGTCATGTGCAGAACAAGCGGCGCAACGAGTGATCACGAGGTCGCCGGACCGCACCCGACCGCGGGAACCCAGCCCCGCACCCACGCTTCTCGTCGCTGCGTTTGAAGACCCGACCACCTACCCAACCGAAGGCCACAGCGGGTGCACCGGAGCCAGAGGTTTCGAGGCTCGGCGCTGGCGCGCCTCGCACCTCAACCAGCGGAGGGGATACAGCGGGTGCGCCGGAGCCAGGGGTCTCGTGACGGTCGCTGCGCGACCTCCTCGACCACCGGGCGGACGGCACCCGACCGCCGAACCCAGCCCCGTACCCAGCCTCCTCGTCGCTGCGTTTGAAGACCCGATCACCCACTCAACCGAAGGCCACAGCGGGTGCGCCGGAGCCAGGGGTCTCGTGACGGTCGCTGCGCGACCTCCTCGACCACCGGCGACCTCCTCGACCACCGAGGTCCTCCCCGACCACCGGCGACCTCCCCGGACACCGGGACGATCAGGCCCCGGACGACCCGCCCGCCAGCGGACCGTCCAGCTGCTCGCCGTCGGCGCGCTCGACGTAGCAGACCACCCAGTTGCCGGACTCGATGTCCTCGCTGAAGGCGTCCGTCGCGAAGTCCACCAGGTATTCGCTGTCGGCGAGCACTGGCCCGTACCCGTCATCGGCCAGGTCGGTGCAGATCTCCCGGATGGAGTCGCCGGCGTCGTACCGCGACTCCAGCGCGTCGTCGGCGAGCTCCACCGCGACGACCTCCGCGTCGTGGGGCTCCGAGCAGGTCGCGTCCCAGAGGTCGTTGCTGTCGGTGCCGAGGAAACCGGTGTTGACGCACTGCCCGACCTCGGCGTCCTCCTCCAGGACTGTGTTGGAGATGGCGACGACGAAGGCGACGAAGACGCCGATCAGGGCCAGCGTCCCGATCGAGCCGAGGACGAGGCCGGTGACGGCAGCCCAGCGGCCGCGGCGGCGTCCGTCCTTGGTCCGGACGATGCCGGCGATGCCGAGGCCGACGCCGATCGGGCCGGCGCAGCAGGTGAGCGCGCAGACGAAGGCGGCGATCGAGACGCCGTCGGTACGGGCGGCGGGCTGGCCGGGCTCGTACCCGCCGTACCCGCCGTACGGGGCGCCCGGCTGGTCTCCGGGCGTCGGCCATTGGGCTCATCGTGCGATCCCCTCCAGGTCCCGGGTCAGCTTGCGGCCCCGCGGGTGCACCGCGAGGCAGGTGATGGCACGGTCGTCGTCCTTGCGCCAGGACTGGGCCGTGGGTGAGTAGTAGTCGAGCTCGAAGCGGGAGTCGTCGTACGCGATGTCGAGGAAGTCGCGGAACAGGTCGAGGCACTTGTCGCTGCGCGCGTCGAGGGCCTTCTCCCCGGGGTACCGACCCTTCGGGAGCACCACGTTGCCGACCACCTGGTAGTCGTGCCGGGCGTTGCACGGTACCCGCGTCACGGTGTTGACGAGGTCGTCCTCGTCCAGCTCGGGCTCGTCGAAGCAGTCACCGCGCCGCAGGTCCAGGCTGCTGATCGTCTCCCGGTCGCTGTCGGTCTCGTCGCGGCCGGGGTGGCCGCCTCCGCTGGGCTCGTGCCGCGGCAGCGGCTCGGTGAGCTGGTCGCCGTCGGCCGCCTCGGCGACGCACACGAAGTAGTCGCCGATCTCGGGAGCCTCCACGTCGTCGGACTCGACGATCGGGTCGATGCGGTGCGCGCCCCCGGCGACCAGGCCGTCGTACCCCGCGGACTTCGCCAGCGGGTGGCAGAAGCCGATGTCCTCGATGTACGACGTCCGCAGCTCGGCCGTGAAGCGGCCGGCGTACACGACCTCGGCGTCGTGCGGCTCGTCGCAGTCGGCGGGGCTGATGTCCAGCCAGTCGTCCTGCTCGTCGATGTCGACACAGTCGCCGGCGCGGGCGTCGTCGAAGAAGTAGGTGCTCGTCCCGAGCAGCACCAGGCCGGTCGCGCCGGCGGCGAGGCCGAGCGTGAGGAGCACGCCGAGCACCAACCCGGCGACGGCCATCCACCGACCGCCGCGCCGCCCGTCACGGGTCCGCACGATGCCGGCGATGCCCAGCCCGATCCCCACCGGGGCCGCGCAGCAGGTCAGCGAGCACACGAACGACGCGACCGCGATCCCGTCGAGGGCGGGTCCGCCCTGGATGAGGTACGGGTCCGTGCGGAACGAGTCGGCGAGCGGACGCTGGTAGGGGTCGAACGGGTCCGGCGGCGGGCCCCCGTCGCTGCCGAACGGATCGTTCATGCGGTCAGGGCAGCTTCTCGTCCAGGGAACCACCGTCGGCGAGCGTGATCACGCAGACGACCTTGTCGCCGGACGACGGCTTCCTCTCCTGGGTGAGCGCGATGACGTAGTACTTCGGGTCGAGCAGCAGGCCGGCCTCGCCGGAGTCGAGCATCGGCGTGCAGTGCTCCACGATCTGGGACTGGTCGCCGAAGTCGAAGTCGTCCGCCTCCTCGGAGGAGAGGGTCTTCGTGGCGATCACCTGCGCGTCGTGCTTGTCGCTGCAGTCGACGACGTGGATGCCGCTGACGCCCTCGTCGGCGCTCTTGTCGAGGCCGTTGCCGGTGAGGCACTGGCCGTCCTTGAGGTCGTTGATCCGCTCGCCGAGCACGCCGGTCGCCACCACGACGACACCGCCGATCGCCAGCAGCACCGAGAGGATGCCGAGCACGATGCCGGCGATCGCGAACCCGCGGCCCTTGCGCTGGCCGTTCTTCGTCCGGGACAGGCCGACGAAGCCGAGGATGAGGCCGATCAGGCCGGTGCAGCAGAGCAGGCTGAGCACGAAGGACGCGATCGACACGCCGTCGGTCTTGGGCGGCTGGCCGCCGAAGCCGCCGCCACCGCCGTAGCCCTGCGGACCCCCGCCGCCGTACGAACCGCCGCCGCCGTAGGGCTGGGGCGCGGGAGGCTGCTGGCCGTAGGGGTTCTGGCCGTACGGGTTGCTGCCCGAGGGGCTGCCGTAGGGATCGCTCACGCGGTCACCCTAATGGGCGAGGATGGGCGGCGTGGTGGAGTTGACCGACGACGACCGGCGCCGCCGGCTGGCGGTGCGCCACGGCCTCGCCCACCGGCTCGACACGGTCGAGGCGGCGACCCGGGCGATGACGGTGCTGCACGCGACCGAGGCGGCCACCGTGCACCTCGCGCTCTGGGCCCGCGTCGACGGTGTCACCGTCGCCGACGTCGACCGCGCCCTGTACGACGACCGCAGCGTCGTGAAGCAGCTGGCGATGCGCCGCACGCTGTTCGCGTTCCCGCGCGAGCTGCTGCCGGCGGCGTGGGGGAGTGCCGCCCGCCGCGTCGCGGGGCAGCAGCGCGCGCTGATGGTGAAGGACCTCGTGGCCGGCGGCGTCGCCGACACGGACGCCTGGCTGGCGAGGGCGGAGGCGGACGTGCTCGCCCTGCTCGCCGACGGCACCGCGCGGACGACCGCCGAGGTCCGGGAGCAGGTGTCCTCGCTCGCCGGCACCGTCCAGCGCGGCACCCCCGGCTCGAGGTGGGCCGCGGAGGTGCCCCTCGCCCCGCGGGTGATGAGCCTCCTCGGGGCCGAGGGGCGCATCGTCCGTGCCGCCAACGCCGGGCACTGGCGGTTGAACAAGCCGGCCTGGACCACGACGGAGGCCTGGCTCGGTGACGCCCCGTCCCCGCTGCCCGAGCCCGACGGCTACGCCGAGCTCGTCCGCCGCTGGCTGGCCACCTTCGGTCCCGGCACCGAGGCGGACATCGTCTGGTGGCTCGGCGCCACCAAGTCCGCGGTCCGCCGGGCGCTCGCCGACCTCGACGCGGTGCAGGTGGGGCTGGAGGGTGGCGGCGCCGGATGGGTGCTGCCCGACGACACCGCCCCGGTCACCGACGAGGAGGCGGACGTCCGGCCGTGGGCGGCCCTGCTCCCGACGTTGGACCCGACGGTGATGGGCTGGAAGGAGCGCTCCTTCTACCTCGACGCCGCCGACACGCCGTACCTCTTCGACAGCAACGGCAACGCCGGCAACACCGCCTGGTGGGACGGGCGGGTGGTGGGCTGCTGGGTGCAGGACGACGCCGCCCGGGTCCACCTCGTGCTGCGCGACGACGTCCCCGCGGCCGGGCGGAAGGCGCTGGAGGCGGAGGCGGAGCGGCTCACGTCCTGGCTGGACGGGGTCCGGATCACCAACGTCTACGCCTCGCCGCAGATGCGCGGCGCCCGGCTGCCCTGACCTACGATTCGCTCCCGTGAGTCGTCAGCAGCCCGAGCAGCAGGCACCCCCGGTCCAGAAGCTCCGGATCCGGTACGCCAAGCGCGGCCGCCTGCGGTTCACCAGCCACCGCGACGTCAGCCGGGCCATCGAGCGCGCCGTCGTCCGCGCGGCCATCCCGATGGCCTACTCGTCCGGCTTCCACCCGCACCCGCGGATCTCGTACGCCGGCGCGTCGCCGACCGGCGCCGCCAGCGAGGCCGAGTACGTCGAGCTGGGGCTCGCCGAGGTCCGTGAGCCCGCCGACGTGGCGGCCGCCCTCGACGCCGTGCTCCCCGACGGGCTCGACATCGTCGCGACCGTCGACGCGGCCACCTCGACCGCGGGCTCCCTGTCCGACCTGCTCACCGCGAGCCACTGGCTGGTCGACCTCGGCGACACGCCGACCGACGCGGTCGAGGCGGGCGTGGCGGCGTTCCTGGCGACCGACTCGGTGACCGTCGAGCGGATGACGAAGAAGGGGATGCGCTCCTTCGACTGCCGCGCCGCCGTCGTACGGCTGACCGTGACGCCGGAGGGCGGCCTGGACCTGCTCCTGGAGCACACCGTGCCGGCCGTCCGGCCCGACGACGTGCTCACCGGGCTGCGCGAGGCGGGCGGCCTCGAGGTGCCGCAGGCCGTGCTGCTCACCCGGGTCGCCCAGGGTGTCCTCGACCGGGACGCCGGGGCCATCGGCGACCCGCTGGCCGAGCGTTGATGCCGGTCGCCTGATCGGCGTGTGCGATACTCGCCACAGATCACTCCGCGAGCGTCCCACCGGACCGCGCGCGACGATCTGACGACGTTCTCGCCGCCCGGCACGATCGGACGGCACGGTGGAGCACGGACACCCGCCAGACGCGACGCACACGGCGACCGCGGCAGGTGAGGGTCCTGGCTCCAGTGACGCTCCGCGGAGGGTGTCGTCCCACGAAGGCTTACGGCAGCGTGCGTGGCGCGACTGCCGATGACACCCCGGCTGCGAGGCGGCCGGGTGGAGGAGTAGCGCAATGACGGACGCGCCCACCGAGACCCCGATCGAGGCCACCACGGCCGAGACCCCCGCCGAGACGCCTGCCCCGGCGCCCGCCGAGCCGCCTGCTGAGGCGCCGGCGGACCCGCCCGCGGAGGCGGTCGAGAAGCCCGCGAAGCCGGCCAAGAAGGCCGCCGCGAAGAAGGCGCCGGCCAAGAAGGCCGCTGCCAAGAAGACCACGGCGAAGAAGGCCGCCGCCAAGCCGGCCGCCGACGCGGGCGCCGAGGCCACGGCCGACGGCGACGACGCCAAGCCGGCGAAGAAGGCGCCCGCCAAGAAGGCGGCCGCGAAGAAGGCGCCGGCGAAGAAGGCCGCCGCCTCGAGGCCGGCCGCCGCGAAGACGGCGAGCAAGGCGAAGGCGAAGCCCGCCCCGGAGTCGGAGCAGCTGGTGCTGACGCCCGACGAGGACGAGCCGACCGACACCGCCGCCACCGACACCGCCGCCACTGACACCGCCGCCGACGGGACCACCTCGGCCGCCGTGCTCTTCCAGGCGCCGAAGGTGACCACCCGCAAGCGGTCGTCCGCGAAGCCGAAGCCGAAGCCCGAGGTGGAGGAGCCGGTCGAGGACGCCGAGGCCACCGGGGAGGACGCGGAGGAGACCGCCGAGACCCCGGTCGAGGCGCCCGCGGAGGCCACCGAGGAGCAGCCGGCGGAGGGCGACGAGTCCGCCGACGAGGACGACGAGGAGTCGGACGACGCCGAGGGCGCCGACGGCACCACCGGCCCGGCCCGTCGCCGACGTCGCCGTGGCGGCCGTCGCCGCCGCAAGCCGGCCGGTGCCGGCCAGGGTGCCGGTGAGGGCGACGACGCCGACGACACCGAGGGCGAGACGGACCAGCCCGAAGGCGCCGAGGGCGAGACCACCGAGGCCGAGGCCACCGAGTCGGGCGACTCCGGCGACGACGCCGAGGCGTCGGAGAACGGCGGGGGAGGCCAGGGCAGCAGCTCGTCGCGCCGCCGGCGCCGCCGCCGCCGCGCCGGTGAGGGTGGCGGGGACGACGGCGGGGACGACCCCGAGAACACCGTCACCCGCGTGCGCAAGCCGCGCTCGGCCGACGACGAGATCACGTCGATCTCCGGCTCCACCCGGCTCGAGGCCAAGAAGCAGCGCCGCCGCGAGGGCCGTGAGGCCGGACGCCGCCGGGCGCCGATCGTGAGCGAGGCCGAGTTCCTCGCCCGCCGGGAGTCGGTCGAGCGCGTGATGGCGATCCGCCAGCGCAAGGACCTCACCCAGATCGCCGTCCTCGAGGACAAGGTCCTCGTCGAGCACTACGTCGCCCGCGAGTCGCAGACCTCGCTGATCGGCAACGTCTACCTCGGCCGGGTCCAGAACGTGCTGCCCTCGATGGAGGCCGCCTTCATCGACATCGGCAAGGGCCGCAACGCCGTCCTGTACGCCGGCGAGGTCAACTGGGCCTCGCTCGGCCACAAGGAGGGCCAGCCGCGCAAGATCGAGTCGGTCCTGCAGTCCGGCCAGACCGTCCTGGTGCAGGTCACCAAGGACCCGATCGGCCACAAGGGTGCCCGGCTCACCAGCCAGGTCAGCCTCGCCGGCCGGTTCCTCGTCTACGTGCCCGACGGCACGACGTCCGGCATCTCCCGCAAGCTGCCCGACACCGAGCGCGCGCGCCTCAAGAACCTCCTCAAGGAGATCGTCCCCGACACTGCCGGCGTCATCGTCCGCACGGCCGCCGAGGGCGCCTCCGAGGACGAGCTGACCCGCGACGTCGAGCGGCTCAAGGCCCGGTGGGAGGACATCGAGTCCAAGGTCGCCAAGGGCAACGCCCCGCAGCTGCTTTACGGCGAGCCGGACCTGACCCTCAAGGTCGTCCGCGACCTGTTCACCGAGGACTTCGCCAAGCTCGTCGTCCAGGGCGACGACGCCTGGGCGACGGTCAAGGAGTACGTCGACCACGTCGCTCCCGACCTCGTCGAGCGCCTCGAGCAGCACCAGACCGGCGACGACGCGCCCGACCTGTTCGCGACGTACCGGATCGACGAGCAGATCGCCAAGGGCCTCGACCGCAAGGTCTGGCTGCCCTCCGGCGGCTCGCTGATCATCGACCGTACCGAGGCGATGACGGTCGTCGACGTCAACACCGGCAAGTTCACCGGCTCCGGGGGCAACCTCGAGGAGACGGTCACGAAGAACAACCTCGAGGCCGCCGAGGAGATCGTCCGCCAGCTCCGGCTGCGCGACATCGGCGGGATCATCGTCGTCGACTTCATCGACATGGTGCTCGAGTCGAACCGCGACCTCGTCCTGCGCCGCCTCGTCGAGTGCCTGGGCCGCGACCGCACCCGCCACCAGGTCGCCGAGGTCACCTCGCTCGGCCTGGTGCAGATGACGCGCAAGCGGATCGGCACCGGCCTGCTGGAGGCGTTCAGCGAGAACTGCAGCCACTGCCAGGGCCGCGGCATCGTCGTGCACGACCTCCCGGTCGAGCCGAAGCGCGGCGGCGGCAACCAGGGCGGCGGCGAGTCGTCCGAGGAGTCGCGTCGCCCGAGCCGGCGCCGCAAGGGACGTGGCCAGGGCGGCGAGAACGGCGCGGCCGAGGCCGCCCCGAAGCCGGTGCCCTCGCCGAAGGACGTCGCCGCGATGGCCAAGCACCACGACGAGGTGCCCGCCGACGACGAGGTGCCGGCCGACGAGGCCGCTCCGGTCGACGAGGCGGCCACCGTGGTCGAGGAGACCCCGGTCGAGGAGACCCCTGTCGAGGTCCCGGCCGCGGTCGAGGAGCCCGTGACTGAGGAGCCGGTGACTGAGGAGCCGGTGACTGAGGAGCCCGTGGCTGAGGAGCCCGTGGCAGAGCCCGTGGTCGAGGAGCCGCTGGCCGAGGAGCCCGTCGCGGCTGCCGAGGAGCAGGTGGTCGAGGTGGCCGCCCCGCTCGAGGAGCCCGAGGCCGTCGTACCGGCGCCCGAGGCGGCTGCCGAGCCCGAGCCCGAACCGGTCGCCACCACGACGGTGGTCACCCGCACGCGGACCCGGCGCAGCGCGGCGACCCGTCCCGCCGGCCCGCCGGCCGCGACCGAGGCAGCGCACGAGGCAGCGCCCGAGGCGGCGCCCGACGCACCGGAGGCAGCCGACCAGCCGGCCGACCAGGCGGCCGACCAGCCGGCCGAGGAGCCGCACGTCGAGCACGTCCCGATCAAGAAGAAGGGCGCCCGCAAGCGCTGAGCGGAGGGCGCCGGCTTGCTGATTATGCGGAAACCGGCGCCACCCGTACTATTGATCGTCGGTGCGCCGCCGAGGCGCGCCGTTTCTGCTGGCACCCGGCGTCCCGCCGGACAGCTGTGTGTGCTGCAGACCCGAGACCTTCGGACAGACGTTGATGATTAAGGAGACCGCGGTGGTGTACGCGATCGTGCGCGCAGGCGCGAAGCAGGAGAAGGTCGCTGTCGGCGACGTCATCGAGATCGACAAGGTCTCCACGCCGGTCGGCGACACCCTGACCCTGCCGGTCGTGCTCGCGGTGGACGGCGAGACCGTCACCAGCACCGGCCTGGACAAGGCGACGGTCACCGTCGAGGTCCTCGGCGCCACCAAGGGCCCGAAGATCATCATCCAGAAGTACAAGAACAAGACCGGCTACAAGAAGCGCCAGGGTCACCGCCAGAAGTACACCCAGGTCAAGGTCACCGACATCTCGCTCTGAGCCCCTCCAGGCTCGGCACCTCACTCCGAAGGACTGAAACATGGCACACAAGAAGGGCGCCGCGTCCACCAAGAACGGCCGCGACTCCAACGCCCAGCGCCTCGGCGTCAAGCGCTTCGGCGGCCAGCTCGTCAACGCCGGCGAGATCATCGTCCGCCAGCGTGGCACCCACTTCCACCCGGGCTCGGGCGTCGGTCGCGGTGGCGACGACACCCTGTTCGCGCTGGTCGCGGGCAACGTCGAGTTCGGCAAGAAGCGCGGCCGCAAGGTCGTCAACATCGTCCCGGAGGCGTGAGCTGACGCTCACCCATCTGGAAGCGAAGGGCGTCCCGCACGGGACGCCCTTCGTTCATTTTCCCCACCTTCTGCTGAAAGACTGATCCCATGGCTGTGCCCACCTTCGTCGACCGCGTGACCCTCTCCGTGTCAGCCGGTCGAGGCGGCAACGGCGTGGCATCGGTCCACCGCGAGAAGTTCAAGCCGCTCGGTGGCCCCGACGGCGGCAACGGCGGTCCCGGCGGCTCGGTGATCCTGCGGGTCGACCCCGATGTCACCACGCTGCTCGACTACCACCACAGCCCGCGCCGCAAGGCCGAGCACGGCGGCCACGGCGCCGGCGACCGCCGCAACGGGGCCCACGGGGCCGACCTGGTGCTCGCCGTACCCGCCGGCACGGTGGTCAAGGAGCGAAACGGCACGGTCATCGCCGACCTCGTCGCGCCCGGCACCGAGATCGTGATCGCCCAGGGCGGCCGCGGCGGCCTCGGCAACGCGTCGCTGGCCTCCAAGACCCGCAAGGCGCCCGGCTTCGCGCTGCTCGGCGAGCCGGGCGAGGAGCTCGACGTCGTCCTCGAGCTCAAGGTCGTCGCCGACATCGGGCTGGTCGGCTTCCCGAGCGCGGGCAAGTCCAGCCTGATCGCCGCGATCTCCCGGGCGCGGCCCAAGATCGCCGACTACCCGTTCACCACCCTGGTCCCCAACCTCGGCGTCGTCACCGCGGGCGACACCACCTTCACCGTCGCCGACGTGCCCGGCCTGATCGAGGGCGCGGCCGAGGGCCGCGGCCTGGGCCACGACTTCCTGCGCCACATCGAGCGCTGCGCCGCGCTGGTGCACGTCCTCGACACCGCGACCCTCGAGCCGGGCCGCAACCCCGTCGACGACCTCGACGTGATCGAGGACGAGCTGCGCCGGTACGGCGGCCTGGAGGACCGGCCGCGCCTGGTCGCCCTCAACAAGGTCGACGTCCCCGACGGTCGCGGCATCGCCGAGCTGGTCATCGAGGAGCTGCGCGAGCGCGGTCTGCGGGTCTTCGAGATCTCCGCGGTGTCCGGCGAGGGCACCCGCGAGCTGATCTACGCGATGGCCGAGATCGTCGCTGAGGCGCGGCGGGCGAAGGCCGCCGAGATCCCCGCGCGGATCGTCGTCCGGCCCAAGGCCTTCGACGACGACGGCTTCACGGTCAAGCGCACGGGCGCCGGGTGGCGGGTGGTGGGCACCAAGCCGGAGCGCTGGGTGCGGCAGACCGACTTCAGCAACGACGAGGCCGTCGGCTACCTCGCCGACCGGCTCAACCGCCTGGGCGTCGAGGCGAAGCTGCTCGAGCTGGGCGCGGTGGAGGGCGACGCCGTCCTCATCGGCTCCGTCGACGACGCCGTGGTGTTCGACTTCAAGCCGGGTATCGACGCGGGCGCCGAGAACCTCTCGCGCCGCGGCGAGGACGACCGCTTCCACGAGGCCCGTCCGGCCGCCGCGCGCCGCCGCGAGATCCAGGAGCAGATGGACGAGCGCGCCGAGAACGAGACCCGCGCCGACGTGGCCCGGCGACTCGACCGGCCCGACGAGTACGGCCCCACGTCGTACGAGATCGGCTCCGAGGACGACCCGGACGCCAGGCCGGTCTCGCTCGAGGACGACTGGCTGGAGGACGACCCCGGTGAGTGAGCGCGGGGCGGTGACGTCCGCCCGCCGGATCGTGGTCAAGGTCGGCTCCTCGTCCCTGACGACCGCCTCGGGCGGCATCGACCCGGAGCGGATCAGCGCGCTCGTCGACGTCCTCGCCGCCGCCCGCGAGCGCGGCGCGGAGGTGGTGCTGGTGTCGTCGGGCGCCATCGCCGCCGGCCTGGCGCCGCTGGGGCTGAAGAAGCGCCCCCGCGCCCTCGCGGCCCAGCAGGCGGCCGCCTCGGTCGGCCAGGGCCTGCTCGTGCACCGCTACACCGAGGAGCTGGCCCGCCACGGCCTCACCGCCGGCCAGGTGCTGCTCACGCTCGACGACGTCACGCGACGCTCGCACTACCGCAACGCCTCGCAGACCTTCACCCAGCTGCTCGAGCTCGGCGTGATCCCGATCGTCAACGAGAACGACACGGTGGCGACCACCGAGATCCGGTTCGGCGACAACGACCGGCTCGCCGCCCTCGTGGCGCACCTCGTCCACGCCGACCTGCTGGTGCTGCTCTCCGACGTCGACGGCCTGTACGACGGCCCGCCGTCGCGCCCCGGCACCCGACTCATCGCCGAGGTGCGCGGGCAGGCGGACCTCGCGGGCGTCACGGTCGGCTCCGTCGGCACCGCGGGGGTCGGCACGGGCGGCATGGTGACCAAGGTCGAGGCGGCCTCGATCGCCACGGGCTCCGGCATCCCGGTCGTCCTCACCTCGGCCGACAACGCCGCGGCCGCGATCTCCGGCGAGCCGGTCGGCACGCTCTTCCACGCCACCGGCAAGCGCCGGCCGACCCGGCTGCTGTGGCTGCGCCACGCGACCGAGGGCAAGGGCGCGCTGCTCCTCGACGCCGGTGCCGTCCGGGCGGTCGTGGAGCGCCGGGCCTCCCTCCTCGCGGCCGGCGTCACCGGCGTGCAGGGCGACTTTTCCGCCGGCGACCCGGTCGACATCCTCGACCCCGAGGGCCGCGTGGTCGGCCGCGGGCTGGTCAACTTCGACGCCTCCGAGATCCCGACGCTGCAAGGGCGGTCCTCGAAGGACCTCAAGCGCGAGCTCGGGGCCGGCTACGAGCGCGAGGTCATCCACCGCGACGACCTCGTCGTGCTCTGAGCCGGGTCAACCGGTCAGGCGTCGCGAGATCACGCTCGTGGTCTCCTGCACCTCGGCGACGAGCTTCTCCACCAGGTCCGGGGTCCGCTCGGCCTCGGGGAACGTGACGGCGACGGCTGCGACGGGATAGCCCGTCCCGTCCAGGACGGGCATCGCGATCGACGCCATGCCCTCGCTGACCTCGCCGTCCTCGGTGGACCAGCCGCGGGCGCGGACGTCGACCAGGAGCCGGCGGAGCGTGGAGAGCGAGGTCGGTGCGTCCGGGCCGTGGCCGACGAAGGCGTCTCGGTCGCCGTAGAGCGCCTTGACCTGGGCCGGCGGCAGTGCCGCGAGCATCGCCCGGCCGGATGCGGTCGTCATCGCTGGCAGGCGCACGCCGACGTCGGTGACGAGCAGCGGCCGACCCGGCGCGCGCTCCTCGATCACGTAGATCACGTCGCGACCGAGCAGGACGGAGAAGTGCGCGCTGTTGCCGCAGCGGTCGGCCAGCGTCGCGACGGGACGCCGCGCCAGTCGCTGCAGCGGCTCCTGTCGTGCGTAGCCGCTGCCGAGCTCGTGCGCCCCCAACCCCAGCCCGAACGCACGCTGGTCGGGGTAGCGCACGACGAAGCCGTAGTCGATCAGGGTGTTGAGCAGGTGGTACGTCGTCGAGCGGGGGAGGTCGAGGGAGCGGGAGATCGCCGTGGCCTGCACCGGCCGGGCCTGGCTCGACAGGTAGCGGAGGATGGCCAGCGTCTGCTCCGCGGCCGGCACTCCCATGGCTCCTCCCTTCCTCGCGCCCAGGGATCACCCTAGTGTCCGGGATCCCGGACAGATATCGCCTGCGGACGACTGGTGTCCCCGCCACGCGCGCCGTGGAATGGGAGCCCACGAGACCACGAGGAGCACACATGACGCAGGGCCAGGCCACCCTCCGCATCGATGGCCACAGCCTCAGCTGCCGCACCATCGCCCAGGTCGCGCGGGACGACGTCGGCGTCCAGCTCGATCCGGCGGCGCTGGAGCGCGCGCGGGAGGCCTGGGAGCAGGCCGAGAGCATCGCCCAGCGACGACAGGTCTACGGCCGCACCACGGGGGTGGGAGCCAACCGCCACGAGGCGGTCGACGGCGAGGCGGCCGTGGGGCACGCCCTGCGGCTGCTGCGGAGCCATGCCGGCGGCGCCGGCCCGCTCCTGCGGGACGACCACGTGCGGGCCACCCTCGTCGTCCGCCTCAACCAGCTCGCCGCCGGCGGGTCCGGCATCCATCCGCGGATGCTCGAGGCGCTCGCGCGGACCCTGGTCGAGGGCGCCCTGCCCGCGGTGCACCGGCTCGGCGCCATCGGGACGGGGGACCTGACGATGCTCGCCGAGATCGGGCTCACCCTCGCGGGGGAGCGCCCGTGGGCGGTCGGCGGGCTGCCGGCCGTCCAGGTGGATCTCGGCGACGCCCTCGCGCTGATGAGCAGCAACGCCGCGACGCTGGCGGAGGCCGCGCTCGCCTGCGGTGACCTCCAGGTGCTGCTGCGCGCGAGCCATGTCGTGGCCGCGCTGTCCTACCGTGCGCTCGGCGGCTCGCCCGAGGCGTACGCCGCCGCCGTCCACCGGGCGAAGCCGCACCCGGGCCAGGTCCTCTGCGCGTCCGAGATGCGTCGGCTCCTCGGCATGGAGGGCTCGGCCGTGGCGGGGCGCCGCATCCAGGACCCGTTCGGGCTGCGGGCCTTCCCGCAGGTGCAGGGGCCGGCCCTGGACAGCCTCGCCGACCTCGAGCGCATCCTGGAGATCGAGGTCAACGCGACGGCCGAGAACCCGCTCGTCTCCACCGATCTCGGGGACGTCTTCCACCACGCGCACTTCCACACGGCGTACGTCGCGGTCGCGCTCGACCAGGCGCGGGCGGCCCTGCACCACGTCGCCGAGCTGTCGACGGCGCGCCTGGGCGACCTGGTCGAGCCGGGGATGACCGACCTGCCGCCGTTCCTCGCATCGGGGCCGCCGGGCAGCTCGGGCGTGATGATCCTGGAGTACGTCGCCCAGGACGCGCTCGCGCAGCTCCGGCACGCCGCGCTGCCGGTGACGCTCGGGACGGCCGTGGTCTCGCGGGGCCTGGAGGACCATGCGAGCTTCTCGACCCAGGCGGCCCGCCAGGCGACCGCCGCCGTCGACTCCTTCCGGCTCGTGCTCGCCTGCGAGCTGGTGGCCGCCGTCCGGGCACTGCGGATGCAGGACGCCGACATCGCCCACCTGCCGGTCGGAAAAGCCTTCGACCGCGCCGTGGAAGTCCTCGAACCCGCGCTCGAGGACCGCTCGCTGACCGCGGACGTCGAGCTCGCCGCCGGTCTTCTTCCGGAGCTCTCGGGCATCTGAGGAACGCGCCTCGTGCGGGTTGTCTGGGATATCGGACATGATGGACGCCGAGGCCATGTACACGCAGGTGGCCGTCGGCGTGGAATGAGGCACGGATCACGCGCACCGGGCGCGGACCCGACATGACAGCAATCGAGGTGAGCTCCGGATGATCCGGTTCGACTCAGTGACCAAGACATATCCCGACGGCACCGTCGCAGTGGGAGGCCTGGACATGGTCGCGCCCACCGGCAAGATCACCGTCCTCGTGGGGCCCTCCGGCTGCGGCAAGACGACGTCGCTGCGGATGATCAACCGGATGATCGAGCCCACCGCCGGGCGCATCTGGGCCGACGACCGCGACACCGCGACCATGGACGCGGCCGAGCTGCGGCGAGGCATCGGCTACGTCATCCAGCACGCCGGCCTCTTCCCGCACCGCACCATCGCGGCCAACATCGCCACGGTGCCGCTGCTGCTGGGGTGGGACAAGAAGAAGGCGCGGGCCCGGTCGATGGAGCTCCTCGAGCGCGTCGGCCTGCCGCTGTCCTTCGCGAACCGCTACCCCAGCCAGCTCTCCGGCGGGCAGCAGCAGCGCGTCGGCGTCGCCCGCGCCCTGGCGGCCGATCCGCCGGTGATGCTGATGGACGAGCCGTTCAGCGCCGTCGACCCGGTCGTCCGCGAGCAGCTGCAGGACGAGTTCCTCCGGCTGCAGAGCGAGCTCGGCAAGACGATCATCTTCGTCACCCACGACATCGACGAGGCGATCAAGCTCGGCGACCAGATCGCCGTCCTCAGGGTGGGCGGCAAGCTGGCCCAGCTGAGCGATCCCGCGCACCTCCTGGCCCACCCGGTCGACGACTTCGTGGCCGACTTCGTCGGACGCGACCGCGGCTACCGTGGGCTGGGCTTCCAAACGGTGCCCGAGCTGAGCCTGCGGTCCGAGACGACCATCCGTGTGGGCGCGACCAGCGAGGAGGCGCGCGCTGCCGGCGCCGACGGATGGGCGTTGGTCGTCGACGACGACGGTCGCCCGCTGGGCTGGATCGAGCCGCAGCGGATCGAGGGGGTCGTCGAGCGCGAGACCCTCCACCGCGGTGGCACCGTCGCCGCGGTCAACGGCACGCTCCGGGCGGCGCTCGACGCGGCCCTGTCCTCGCCCAGCCGACGCGGCGTCATCGTGGACGCCGACGGCGTCTTCGCCGGCACGGTCCTCGGCCAGCAGGTGCTCGCCGCGATCGAGAACGCCGAGCGTCCCGCGGCGGACGCGGGCGCCACCGACCTGCTCGGGAGCGCGACATGACCTGGTTCCTCGACCACTACTCCGATGTGCTCTCGCTGGCCGGCAAGCACATCGTCCTCGCCGGCCTGCCGTTGGTCCTCGGCCTGGTCATCGCGATCCCGCTGGGCTGGCTCGCCAAGCGCTACCGGTTCCTCCACGCGCCCCTGATCATGGGCACGGGGCTGCTCTACACGATCCCGTCGCTGGCGCTGTTCATCCTGATGCCGCTCGTCATCGGCACCCGGATCCTCGACCCGCTCAACGTCATCGTCGCGATGACGATCTACACCGTGGCGCTGCTGGTGCGCACCGTGGCCGACGGGCTGAGCGCCGTGCCCGACTCGGTCAACCAGGCGGCGACCGCGATGGGCTTCAAGCGGGTGCGCCGGCTGTTCATGGTCGAGCTGCCCCTCGCCACCCCCGTCATCGCGGCCGGCCTGCGCGTGGCCGCCGTCAGCAATGTCAGCATCGTCAGCGTCGCGGCCATCATCGGCGTGCCGCAGCTGGGGTCCCTGTTCACCGAGGGCTTCCGGCTGAACTACACCGACCCGATCGTCGTGGGCATCATCGCGTGCGTGCTGCTCGCGCTGCTGTTCGACCTCGCTATCATCGGCGCGACGCGTCTGATCACCCCGTGGCAACGAGTCAGGAGGGCCTGATGAACGGCGTCATCAGCTGGATCACCGCATCCGAGCACTGGACGGGTGAGGACGGCGTCCCGAACCGCCTCCTCGAGCACCTGCAGTACTCCTTCACCGCGGTGGTGATCGCAGCCCTCATCGGGATCCCGCTCGGCCTCTACATCGGCCACACCGGCCGCGGCCGGTTCGTCGTGGTCAACCTGGTCGGCGCCATCCGCGCCATCCCGAGCCTCGGCCTGCTCTTCGTCTCCGTCCTCCTGCTCGGACCGCGGCTCGACGGCGACGCCGCCTTCCTCGTGCCGAGCGAGATCGTGCTGGTCGTCCTCGCGGTCCCGCCGATCCTGGCGGGTGCGTACGCCGGCGTGGAGGAGGTCGACCCGGCCGCCCGCGATGCCGCCAAGGGCATGGGCATGCGGGGCACCGAGGTCCTGGCCAAGGTGGAGCTGCCCTGCGCCCTGCCGCTGATCTTCTCCGGACTGCGCTCGGGAACCCTGCAGGTGGTCGCCACGGCCACCATCGCCGCCACCGCGGGCATGGGTGGTCTCGGCCGCTTCCTCATCGACGGCCTCGCGGTGCGTGACTACACGCAGATGGCCGCCGGTGCCGTCCTGGTCGCCGCACTCGCGCTGATCGTCGACCTCGTGTTCGCGCTGGTCCAGCGCTACGTCGTCTCGCCGGGCCTGACCGGCCGCGTCGGCCGCGCGTCCCGCTCCCGAAACCGCCGCGCCGGCGCCGCCGCGGCCGCTCTGCAACCCGCTCCCTGACCCTCAGAGAAGGAAGACCGAAAATGAATCGACGGACGATCCCGCTGGTCAGCGCCATCGCTGCCGGCCTCCTCACGATGTCCGC
Source organism: Nocardioides sp. SRI_004 (assembly GCF_057586415.1). Taxonomy (NCBI): domain Bacteria; kingdom Bacillati; phylum Actinomycetota; class Actinomycetes; order Propionibacteriales; family Nocardioidaceae; genus Nocardioides; species Nocardioides sp. SRI_004. The sequence goes on along the minus strand of NZ_JBYCZV010000017.1, from coordinate 51,416 downwards.
CTGTGGTGGTGAGGACCCGCTGGCCTCCGACGACAGCGGGCCGCGCTCCGACTCCGGCACCGTCGTCGTCGGGTCCGCGGACTTCACCGAGAGCACCCTGCTCGCCGAGATCTACGCCGGCGCCCTCGAGGCGAAGGGCATCAAGGTCAAGAAGACGCTCAACATCGGCAGCCGCGAGGCCTACATCCCCGCCCTCCAGGACGGGTCGATCGACCTGATCCCCGAGTACACCGGTGTCCTCGACCAGTACTTCGACAAGGACGCCTCCGCCACGGACTCCGACGAGGTCTACACCGAGCTCCAGGCCGCGCTGCCGAAGGACCTCATCGTGCTCGACAAGTCCGACGCGGAGGACAAGGACGCCGTCGTCGTGACGCGGAAGACCGCGGACAAGTACGACCTCGCCTCGATCGGCGACCTCAAGGAGGTCGCGGGTGACCTCACCCTCGGTGGCCCGCCGGAGTGGAAGACGCGCCCGACCGGCGTACCCGGCCTCGAGAAGCTGTACGGCGTGAAGTTCGACAGCTTCCGGGCGCTGGACGCCGGCGGCCCGCTGAGCGTCCAGGCCCTCAAGAACGGCCAGGTCGACGCGGCCAACCTGTTCACGACCGACCCGAACATCCCCGCGAACGACTTCGTGGCGCTGGAGGACCCGGAGCACCTCTTCGCGGCCCAGAACGTGGTGCCCCTCATCGCGAAGTCGAAGGCTGACGAGACGGTGACGGACGCGCTGAACGCGGTGTCGGCGGCGCTGGACACCGAGACCCTCGCCGGCCTGCTCGAGCAGGTCGTGCTCGACAAGAAGGACGCCGCTGACGTGGCGAAGGAGTTCCTCGCCGCGAACGGCCTGGACTGACGCACCGGAGGCGGTCGTCCCTGCGGGACGGCCGCCTCCTGTGTCCCCGCCCGCTGCCGGGTTGGGTACGCCGTGGGCACGCGCCGTAACCTTGGGGGTGCCATGGAAGCACCGACGGTCTACCTCGACCACGCCGCGACGACGCCGATGACCGACGTCGCGGTCGAGGCCATGACCGCGCGGCTGCGCGAGGTCGGCAACGCCAGTTCGCTGCACGCCTCCGGCCGCCGGGCGCGGCGGATCGTCGAGGAGTCCCGCGAGACGGTGGCGCAGGCGCTCAACTGCCGCCCGGGCGAGGTGGTCTTCACCTCCGGCGGCACCGAGGCCGACAACCTCGCCGTGAAGGGCCTCTTCTGGTCCCGCCGCGACGCCGACCCGGTCCGCACCCGGGTCCTGGCCAGCGCGGTCGAGCACCACGCCGTCCTCGACCCGCTCGAGTGGCTCGACGAGCACGAGGCCGCGGCAGTCGTGTTGGTGCCCGTCGACGGGCTCGGACGGCTGCGGGTCGACGCCCTCGCCGAGACGATCGAGCGCGATCCCCGCACGGTCGCGATGCTCACCGTGATGTGGGCCAACAACGAGGTCGGCACCCTCCAGCCGATCGACGAGGTCGTCGCCCTCGCGCACCAGCACGGCATCCCCGTCCACACCGACGCGGTGCAGGCCATCGGCTCGGTCCCCGTCGACTTCGCGGCGAGCGGCGTGGACGCGCTGTCGGTCTCCGGGCACAAGGTCGGTGGTCCGCAGGGCGTGGGCGCTCTCGTCGTACGACGCGAGGTGGACCTGACCGCGCTGCTGCACGGCGGCGGCCAGGAGCGCGACGTGCGCAGCGGCACGCTCGACGTGCCCGCCATCGCCGGGTTCGCCGCCGCGGTCGAGATCGCGGTCAAGCAGCAGGCCGACCTCGCCGCGCGGCTGGTCGTGCTCCGTGACCGGCTGATCGCCGGTGTGCGCCACGCCGTGCCCGACGTGGTGCTGAACGGCGACCCGGTGGAGCGCCTGCCGGGCAACGTGCACCTGGGCTTCCCGGGCTGCGAGGGCGACTCGCTGTTGATGCTGCTCGACGCCCGGGGCATCGAGTGCTCGACGGGTTCGGCCTGCTCGGCCGGCGTCCCGCAGCCCTCCCACGTGCTGCTGGCGATGGGTCGCGACGCCGCCGACGCCCGCAGCTCGCTGCGGTTCAGCCTCGGCCACACCAGCACCGAGGCCGACGTCGACGCCGTGGTCGCCGCGATCGCTCCCTGCGTGGAGCGGGCCCGTGCGGCCCGCGCCTGATCCGGGGGCGAGCCCGTGGAGCCGCTGAAGGTCGTCGCCGCCATGTCCGGGGGAGTGGACTCCGCCGTCGCCGCCGCGCGCGCCAAGGAGGCCGGCCACGAGGTCACCGGCATCCACCTGGCGCTCTCGCGCAACCCGAAGTCATACCGCTCGGGCGCCCGCGGCTGCTGCACGATCGAGGACGCCAACGACGCCCGCCGCGCGGCCGACGTCATCGGCATCCCCTTCTACGTCTGGGACCTCTCCGATCGCTTCCACACCGACGTGGTCGAGGACTTCATGGACACCTACGCGGCCGGGCAGACGCCCAACCCCTGCCTGCGCTGCAACGAGAAGATCAAGTTCGCGGCGGTGCTCGACAAGGCGCTGGCGCTGGGCTTCGACGCGGTGGCGACCGGCCACTACGCGAGCGTGGTCCAGGGCCCGGCAGGCGTCGAGCTGCACCGCGCGGTCGACGGCGCCAAGGACCAGTCCTACGTCCTCGGCGTGCTCGACGAGCAGCAGTTGCGGCACTCGCTGTTCCCACTTGGCGACACCCCGAAGACAAAGGTCCGCGAGGAGGCGGCCGCCCGCGGGCTGCTCGTCGCCGACAAGCCGGACAGCCACGACATCTGCTTCGTCGCCGACGGCGACAACACCGGGTGGCTGCGGGAGAAGCTCGGCGACCGGGCGCCCAACCAGGGCGGCGAGATCGTCGACGAGGCGACCGGGACGGTGCTCGGGCAGCACACCGGCACCTACGGCTTCACGATCGGCCAGCGCAAGGGCCTGCGCCTGGGCCACCCCGCGCCGGACGGCCGCCCGCGCTACGTCCTCGACATCGAGCCCGTCAGCGGGACCGTCACCGTCGGCCCCCGCGAGCGGCTCGCCGTCGAGCGGATCACCGGCGACCGGCTGCGCTGGTGCGGCGCCCCGCTCCCGGCCGGGACCGTGCTCGACGGGCCGGACGTCACCGTCCAGCTGCGCGCCCACGGCGCCGAGCACCGTGCGGTCGTCCGGGTCCTCGACGGGCAGCTGGAGGTCGAGCTCGTGGAGCAGGCCCACGGCATCGCCCCCGGCCAGGCCGTCGTCGTGTACGACGGCACCCGGGTCGTCGGCTCGGCCACGATCACCCGCGCCGACCGGGTCCCCGCGGGAGCGGCCGGGTGACGGTCCGGGCCACGGGTGTCGGGTCCTTCCCCGGCGACTCCCAGCGCGACTTCGACGAGGCCCTGTCCGTCGTGCTCGGCGAGCTGGCGGCCGACGGCGGCATCCCGTTCCTCCCCGAGGTCCCCGGTCGGGGCGCGGTCGCGGCCATGACCGGTCGCTCGCTCGGTCTCGTCGGCGAGCTCGACGCCGACCTGCAGCCGAGCGGCTGGCGCCTCACCGGCACCTCCGGCGCCCCGACGCTCGACCAGCGTCGTGCCCGCAGCCTGGTCGCGCAGGACCTCGACACGTTCGAGGAGCGCATGGCCGACTACGCCGGTCCGGTCAAGGTCCAGCTCGCGGGACCGTGGACGCTGGCGGCGACCGTCGAGCGGCCCCGCGGCGACAAGCTGCTCGCGGACCACGGCGCGCGCCGAGACCTGGCCCAGGCCCTCGCGGTGGCGGTCGCCGACCACGTCGCCGACGTGCGCCGACGGGTGCCCGGCGCGACCGGGGTCGTCCTCCAGCTCGACGAGCCGGCGCTCCCGGCCGTGCTGGCCGGCGCGGTCCCGACCGCGTCCGGCTTCGGGAAGCACCGCACGGTGCACCCGCCCGAGGCCAGCGAGGCCCTTGAGTGGGTCCTCGGCGCCGCCGGCGACGCCGGTGCCGAGCCGTGGGTCCACTGCTGCGCCCCGGACGTGCCGCTGGGCCTGCTGCGCGGGGCCGGTGCGCGGGGGGTGATGGTCGACCTCGCGCTGCTCGGCGCCGAGGGCCACGACGCTGCCGCCGAGGCCCTGGAGGCCGGGGACACGATCGCGCTGGGCGTCGTACCCACCTCGGGGGCGATGCCGTCGGACAAGGCGCTCGTGGAGCGCGTGCGGCGCTGGCTCGACATGGTCGGCCTCGACCCCGCGGTCGTGGGGGAGCGGATCGTCGTCACCCCGGCGTGCGGGCTCGCCGGCTCCGCTGCGGCCGACGCACGGCGGGCGACCGAGCTGGTGCGCTCGGTGGCGAGGTCGCTCGGCGCAGGCTAGGGCGCCCGAACCTTTCGGGGCGGCCGTGCGTCACACCGACCAACGACGGCAGGAGAGGATCTCGGGCATGGGTCGACGGGGAGTGGCGGGGCTGGCCGTGCTGGGCGTCCTGACGGGTCTGGCCGGGTGCGGCGACGCCGACAGCGCGGAGCAGGACGACGGGACGGTGCCGACGACCGCGCGCACGCTGGCGGTGCTCGCCACCGAGGTCCTCGGGATCGAGCCCGACTCGTTCGAGTCCCCGGGCGAGGACGAGGGCATCGGCGTCGGCATCAGGTTCAACGCCGGCGAGGGCGACGACGGCGACCTGGTGGTGCTCACCGTGGCCGAGGCCGACGGGCTGCCGGCCTGCGCGGACGCGGCGTGCGCCGACTGGTCGGCGGAGGAGGGCGACTTCCAGCTGGTCTGGGAGACCGAGGCCCCCGAGGAGGACCCCGGGCTCCTCGTGCTCCGGCACTTCGACGACGGCGTGCTCGAGGAGGTCTTCTACGCCGGCCAGCCGATCACCGGCGATCCGCGGGAGCAGGCCGGCCTCGAGGTCCCCGTGTCGCGCTTCGAGGAGCTGCTGGCCGACGACCGGCTCGGGCTGGTCGCTCCGGCCGAGCTCGCGGACGCCCCGCTGCCGGGCTGGTCGGGCGACGCCTCCTGACGGACGCGACGAGGCCCGCCGGAGGGATCTCCTCCAGCGGGCCTCGATCAGGTGCGACGGCAGGGTCAGCCGACGTGGACACCCTCGGGTGCGTCCGTGGCGAGCTCGGTGTGCTTGACGTTGAGGAACGTCCAGATCACGGCCGAGGCGGCCAGCATCAGCATCGAGGCGACCAGGAAGGCGTGGACCGCACCCTCCGGGAAGCTGGAGCCGAAGATCGCGGCCTCGAGGAAGCTGAGGTCCGTGCCCGGCACGACGGCCGTCGGGTCGCCGCCGGTGGCGGTGATCGCCTCGGCCATCGGCTTGGCGACCTCACTGGCCTGGTCGTTGGTGAAGTGCAGCGCGACCGTGCTCAGGGTGGCGAGGCCGAGGGCGCCGCCGACCTGCTGCATGGTGTTGAGCACGCCGGAGCCGATGCCCGAGTCCTCGGCGCGGACGTGGTGGACCGCGGTGAGGGTCATCGGGACGAACACCAGGCCCATGCCGATCGCCATCAGGACGATGAACGGGAACAGGTGGGTCCAGTAGTTGATGTCGGCACCACCGTCGGCGAGCGCGGTCAGGACCGCCTTCGGCGACTCGTCGACCGGGATCCGCGAGAACATGAAGAGCGCGGCGGCCGCGAGCAGGGTGCCGGTGCCGGCCAGGAAGCGGGCGTCGACCCGGGCGACCAGGTTGGACGCCAGGCCCGCGCCGATCACGATGCCGAACGAGAACGGCAGGAAGGCGAAGCCGGCCTCGAGCGGGCTGAAGCCCATGATCTGCTGGATGAACAGGCTCAGGAAGTAGAACATCGCGAACATCGCGGCCGGGGCGATCATCATCGCCACGAAGCTCGTGGCGCGGGTCCGGTTGGCGAAGATCCGGACCGGCAGCAGCGGGTGCTCGACCCGCGACTCGACGATCGCGAAGGCGACCAGCAGGACGACACCGGCGACCAGCGACGTGATGGTCTGGGCGTGGTCCCAGCCGTAGGCCTCCTCGCCCGCACGCGACAGGCCGAAGACGATGCCGAGCAGGCCGAGGGTGCCGGTGATGGCGCCGGGGATGTCCATCTGGCCGGGGTGCGACTCGGACTCCGCGAGGATCCGCGGGACCGCGGCGGCGGCGATGAGGCCGATCGGGACGTTGATGAGGAAGGTCAGGCGCCAGCCCTCGACGTCGAGCCCGGCGAACGAGTCGAGGCCGGTCAGCCAGCCACCGAGGATCAGGCCGATCGCGGCACCGACGCCGGACATGGTGGCGTACGCCGCCATGGCGCGGTTGCGGGCCGGTCCGGCCGGGAACGTCGTGGTGATCAGGGCCAGCGCGGCCGGCGCGGCCATCGCGGCACCGACGCCCTGGAGGGCGCGCGAGCCGAGGAGCATCGCCTCGTTGGCGGCGACGCCACCGAGCAGGGAGGCGACCGCGAAGGTCACCAGGCCGATCGTGAACAGGCGCCGGCGGCCGTAGAGGTCACCGAGGCGTCCGCCCAGGAGCAGCAGGCCACCGAACGCGAGCGCGTAGCCCGTGACGATCCAGGTCAGGTTGGCCTGGGAGATGTCGAGGTCGTTGCCGATGTAGGGCAGCGCGATGTTGGCGATGGTCGAGTCGAGGACCACCATCAGCTGCGCGGTGAGGATCAGCACCAGCGCGAGGCCGGCGTGCTTCGTGGGTGTTGCCTCGACGTCTGCGGGCGAGGTCGTCGCCGCAGGGTCGAGGGATTCGACGTCGGTCATGGAGGTTCCTTCGTGTGGATGGTGAGGGAGGTGGGCGCTTCGTCAGCCGCGGGTCGCGGCCGGGAGGATCACCTGGTCGACGACGCGGGCGATCAGGTCCTGGGTCGGTGGGTCTCCGAGCAGGAAGCCGCGGTGCAGCACGATGCCGGGCAGCGCCGCGGTGAGGATGTCGAGGTCGACGTCGTCGCGGAGCTCGCCGCGCTGGCGGGCCCGCTCGTAGACGACGCGGCCGACCTCGACCTTGGGGGCGATGAACCGGTCGCGGAAGGCCGCCGCGAACTCGGGGTCACGGCCGATGGCGGTGACCACGCTGCCGAGGAGCGCGGTCTGGTGCTCGTCGGTGAGTCCACCGTGGCCGCAGTACATGCTGAGCAGGTCGCCGCGCAGGCTGCCGGTGTCGGGCGGCGTCTCCAGCGGGGTCTTCTGCGACATGAGCGCGTCGATGACCAGGTCGGCCTTGCCGTCCCACTTGCGGTAGAGCGTCGCCTTCGACGCCTTGGCCTTCGTGGCGACGGCATCCATGGTCAGCCGGTCGTAGCCCGCGTCGACGAGGACGGCGATGGCCGCGTCGAGGATCTCCTGCTCACGGTCGCCCTCGACGCGGGGTCGGGCCGGTGCCTCACGGCGGCTGATGCGGGGGACCATGGCTACTCCGGGTTCTTCGATGAAACGGAACGGTTTCGTTCCAAGTAGATAGTACGGAACGGTTTCGTTCTGTCAAGCGCGTTGTCGCCGGATCCATTCCCGGGCGTGCGAAAGCCTTCCGGAGAGCACCGACATCGGCGCGTGCCCGCCTCCCGGGCCCGGCCGTCGGTGGCGCCCGGCAAGATGTTCCCCATGAGCCAGGCCGACCTCCCCGTCGTACCTCCCGAGGTGCGTGACGAGCACGCGACGACCAGCGAGGAGATCGAGGAGGCGCGCTACCGCTACTACGTCCTCGACGACCCGACGCTCTCCGACGCGGACTTCGACAAGCGGCTGCGCCGGCTGGAGGCGCTGGAGGAGCAGTACCCCGAGCTCCGGACGCCGGACTCGCCCACGCAGAAGGTCGGCGGGGCGGTCTCGACCGACTTCACGGCCGTGGACCACCTGCAGCGCATGGAGAGCCTCGACAACGCCTTCTCCTTCGAGGAGCTCGCCTCGTGGCACGCGCGGCTCGACCGCGAGGGAGCGTCCGGCGCGGCGCTGCTGTGCGAGCTCAAGGTCGACGGCCTGGCGATCAACCTGCTCTACGAGAAGGGCCGCCTGGTCCGGGCGCTGACCCGCGGCGACGGCCGCACCGGCGAGGACGTCACGCCCAACGTGATGACGATCAAGGCGGTGCCGCACCGGCTCACCGGCACCGACGACTACCCGGTGCCCGACCTCGTCGAGGTGCGCGGCGAGGTGTTCCTCCCGGTCGCCGCGTTCGAGGCGCTCAACGTGTCGATGACCGAGGCCGGCAAGCCCGCCTTCGCCAACCCGCGCAACGCCGCGGCCGGGTCGCTGCGCCAGAAGGACCCGCGGGTCACCGCCTCGCGCGCGCTCGGCATGGTCTGCCACGGCATCGGTGCGCGCGAGGGCTTCGAGCCGAAGGCGCAGTCCGAGGCGTACGCCGCGCTCGCGGCGTGGGGCCTGCCGATCAGCGAGCAGGTGCGGGTGGTGCCGACGCTGGCCGACGTGGAGGCCTACATCACCCACGCGGGCGAGCACCGCCACACGATCGTGCCCTACGAGATCGACGGCGTCGTGGTGAAGGTCGACGACGTCACCCTCCAGCGACGGCTCGGCTCCACCAGCCGGGCGCCGCGGTGGGCGATCGCGTTCAAGTACCCGCCCGAGGAGGTCAACACCAAGCTCCTCGACATCGCGGTCAACGTCGGCCGGACCGGCCGCGTGACGCCGTACGGCGTCATGGTGCCCACCAAGGTCGCGGGCTCCACGGTCGAGAACGCCACGCTGCACAACTTCCACGAGGTCGAGCGCAAGGACGTCCGCCCCGGCGACACCGTCATCCTGCGCAAGGCCGGTGACGTGATCCCGGAGATCGTCGGCCCGGTTCTCCCGCTGCGGCCCGAGGGCCTCGAGCCTTGGGTCGCGCCGACGACCTGCCCGGCGTGCGGCACGGGGCTGGTGGAGCAGAAGGAGGGCGACAAGGACCGCCGCTGCCCCAACCACCAGAAGTGCCCGGGGCAGGTCCGCGAGCGGGTCTTCTTCGTCGCCGGGCGCAGCGCCTTCGACATCGAGGGACTGGGCTACGAGGCGGCGGTGGCGCTGCTCGACGCCGGTGTGATCACCGACGAGGGCGACGTCTTCGACCTCGATGCCGACAAGCTCCGCCGGACCGACCTCTTCACCCGGGCCCCCAAGAAGGACGAGGAGGGGCCGCAGCTCACCGCCAACGGCGCCAAGCTGCTCGCCAACCTCGATGCCCGCAAGGACGTCCCGCTCTGGCGCGTGATCGTCGCGCTCTCGATCCGCCACACCGGGCCCAGCGCCTCCCGCGCGCTGGCCCAGGAGTTCGGCTCGATGGCCGCGATCCGCGCCGCCTCCGAGGAGGAGCTCGCCGCCGCCGAGGGCGTCGGCCCGACCATCGCGCGCGCCGTCATCGAGTGGTTCGAGGTCGACTGGCACGTCGCGATCGTCGACAAGTGGACCGCCGCCGGCGTGTCCATGGAGGACGCGCGCGACGAGTCCGTCGCCCGCACCCTCGAGGGACTGACCGTGGTGGTCACCGGGTCCCTCGTCGACTTCTCCCGCGACTCCGCCAAGGAGGCGATCCTGTCCCGTGGCGGCAAGGCGGCCGGCTCGGTGTCGAAGAAGACCGACTACGTCGTCGTCGGCGAGAACGCCGGCTCCAAGGCCGACAAGGCCGAGCAGCTGGGCGTGCCGGTGCTCGACGAGGACGGCTTCAAGCGGCTGCTGGAGAACGGCCCGGACGCGGCGGGCTGACGCCGTGAGCCGCGCCGGACACGCGATCGCGCTCCTCGCCGTGGGTGCGCTGCTCGCGGCGTGCTCCGGCGCGCCCGACGCCGGTTCGGGGCGATCGCCCCAGCCCGGCCCGGCGTCGTCCTCCGCGACCTCCGGTACGCCGACGGACTCGGCCTCCGTCGTACCTGAGCCGGACCCGGTGTCGCTGCCGGCGCTGGCGCAGAAGTCGTTCAACGGCGGCCGGCTGCGACTGGGGGAGGAGGTCCTGCGGACCGCGACCCAGCGGCAGTACCGGGTCACCTACCGCAGCGCTGACCTCACCATCTCCGGCCGGATCGCGGTGCCGGTGGGCGACGGGCCGTTCCCGGCGGTCGTGCTCGCCCACGGCTACATCGACCCGGCCGTCTACCGCAACGGGCAGGGCCTGACCCGCGAGCGCGAGTGGCTGGCCGACCACGGCTATGTCGCCCTCCACGTCGACTACCGCGGCCACGCCGAGTCCTCCCCGGACCGCAGTCGCGGGCTCGACATGCGGATGGGCTACACCGAGGACGTCGTCAACGCCGTCCTCGCGCTGCGGGCGTGGCGGGGGCCGGTCGACGACGACCGGGTGGCGCTCGTCGGCCGTTCGATGGGCGGCGGGATCGTCATGAACGTGCTGGCCGCCAAGCCGGGCCTCGTGCGCGCCGGGGTGGCGTTCGCGCCGGTGAGCTCCGACGCCGTCGACAACTTCGACCGCTGGGTCCGGGACGCCCCGGGCCGCGGCGGCATCGCCGCGCTCGTCCTGCGGCGGTACGGCGAGCCCGCGGACAACCCGGACTTCTGGGCCGGCATCAGCGCCCGCACCTACTTCGGCGACGTCACCGAGCCGGTGCTGATCCACCACGGCACCGCCGACGACACCTGCCCGCTGCGCTGGAGCCGGGAGACTGCCCGGCTGATGCGGGCCGCCGGCGTCGACGTCACCCTGCGGACCTACCCCGGCGAGGGACACGCGTTCGGGCCCCAGTTCGAGCTGTCGATGCAGCGGACCGACCGGTTCCTCAGACGGCAGCTCTGAGAGACGCCGAAGTCACTACGCTGTCGCCGTGGCGCGCATCCCCGGTGTCGGTGACTCCCTGGGCCCCTACCGGATCACCCGGCAGCTCGGGGCCGGTGGCATGGGCGTCGTCTTCGAGGCGGTCGAGGAGGGCCTCGGGCGACGGGTCGCGCTCAAGGTGCTGGCCGTCCAGCTCGCCGAGGAGCCGGAGTTCCGCAGCCGCTTCCTGCGGGAGGCGACCGTGCTGGCGCGCAGCGACAGCCCGCACATCATCCAGGTCTACAGCCACGGCGAGCACGACGGCGTCCTCTACCTCGCCACCCAGTTCGTCCCGGGCGGCGACCTCGCGGCCCGGGTGGCCAGCGACGGCCTGCCGCCCGCGGACAGCGCGCTCGACCTCGCCGCGCAGGTCGCCTCGGCGCTCGCGGACGCCCACGCGGTCGGCGTCGTGCACCGTGACGTCAAGCCCCACAACGTGCTGCTGCGCGCCGGCCAGGACCAGGTGCACGCCTACCTCTGCGACTTCGGCATCGCCCGCGACGACGAGTCGTCGCTGACCAGCAGCGGGGTGGTGGCCGGCACCTACGCCTACCTCGCGCCCGAGCGGTTCCGTGGTGAGCCCGCCACGGCGGCCAGCGACATCTACGCCCTCGGCTGCCTGGTGTGGTTCCTGCTGACCGGTCGTGCGCCGTACGACGGCGGGCCGGTCCAGCTCGCGACGCAGCACGAGTTCTCGCCGATCCCGCAGCTGCCCGGCGCCCCGGCCCAGCTCAACGCCTTCCTCCGTCGGGCGATGGCCAAGGACCCCGCGGCGCGGCACCCGTCGGCCGGCGCGGCGGCCGCGCACCTGCGCGCGATCCGGGCCGCCGGCGGCCTCCCCAGCGGGCAGTTCGTGGCGCCCCCGCAGCCGCCCGTGCCGTCGTACCCGTCCTCGGCCGGCTCGGCGGGCTCCTACCCGCCGGCGCCCCCGACCTCGCCGATCCCGTCGGTCGGCTCGCACCCGTCGGCGCCGTCGTACCCGTCCGCGCCGTCGACCGCGTCGGTCCCGCAGGCGCCGCCTCCCCAACCCGTGCCGCGTCCCGCGCCCCATCCCACGCCGCTGATGCCGCCCGGCCGCGACGAGCCGCGGCGGCGTACCGGACTGGTCGCCGCGCTGGTCGTCCTCGCCGTCCTCCTGGGCGTCGGTGGGGGCGTGGGCTGGAGCCTGCTGCGCGACGACGGCAAGGGCGACGGCAGCACGGGGGACGGCGGCGACAGCCCGTCGGCCGCCGGCTCCGCCACGGGCGGGTCCAGCCCCGGTTCGTCGGACTCGCCGCGCTCCGCGGGCGCACCGGGACCGATCGACGGGCCGATCGCCCCGGCTGACGTCAACGGCGACGGCTTCGACGACACGATCCTGCTCGACGACCTCGACGACGAGACCGTCGTGCTCCTCTCCGACCCGCGCAGCCAGAGCGGCTTCGGCGCGCAGCAGCGCTGGAGCACCAGTGCGTACGGCGACGCGTTGGTCGTGCGCGGGGACTTCAACGGCGACGGGTGGGCCGACCTGGCGCTCGCCGAGCCCGGACTGGTGCGAGTGGCGGCGTCCAACGGCGCAAGGTTCAGCAAGCCCGTGGAGTGGGCGACACCCGACCTGCCGGACGAGTTCCGCGTGACCGCGGGCGACTTCGACGCCGACGGCCAGGACGACCTGGCCTTCCTGACCGGCGCGGGGACCGGGGCGATCTCGATCGAGGTCGCGCTGGCGGACGGGACGGGCTTCCGAACGCCTGAGTCGTGGGCCGGCATCGACGGCTGGACCTACGAGGACATGCGGATCGGTGCAGCCGACGTCGACGGCGACGGGCGCGCGGACTTCGTCGAGATGGGCCAGCCGCCCGAGGGTGGCATCGACATCCGGGTCTTCGCGTCGCTCGCGGGCGGCACGTTCGACGCCAACCGCGGCTGGTTCAGCGCACGCGACTGGTCCTGGAACACCACGCGGATCGGCCTCGGTGACGTCGACGCCGACGGCGACGCCGATGTGGTCGCGCTGCGCGACTTCGGCGGCGACGGACTCGGCGTCGCCACCCTGCTCTCCGACGGCACCAGGCTGGAGGAGGACGACGAGGTCGTCATCGGCGACCTGGCCTTCGACCGGACCCGCTCGGTCGCCGGCGACACCGACGGCGACGGCACGACGGACCTCGTCCTGGTCGACCGCAACACCGCCGAGGCCCGTCGCTATGCGCGGACGTCCGACGGCTTCACCGAGACCGGCAGCACGAGCGTCGACGCCCACGTCGACGAGGACGGCTCGATCCTGGTCGGCGTCAGCCGCTGATCACGCGCCGAGGCCGGCCAGCCACGCCTCGACCGCGTCGCTGCCCACGAGCCGCACGGCGGGCAGGTCGGGGTGCGACACCGGCAGCGCCTCCACCCAGGCCAGGTCGACCTCCGGCGCGTCCGACCTGATCCGGCGCACGGTACGACGCACGAGGCTCCGCAACGTGCCCGGCTCCTCCGCCAGGACCGTCACCACCAGGTCCGCGCGCTCGAGCAGGACCGCCCGGGCGTCGTACCTCTCGGCGGTGGTGACCCAGCCGTCGAACGCCGCGAGGGCCTCGAGGTCGGCGCGGCCCGCGAGCTCGGAGAGCGGCACCAGCGGCAGGTCGAGGACGGCGGCGAGCCGCTCCAGGAAGGTCGTGAGCAGGGGAGCGGGGCTGCCCGCGACGACGACGCGCTGCGGGAGCCGCGGCGGCATCGGGGCAGGGAGGTCCACCCGGCGGATTCTAGGGACTGCTCTCCGCCCTAGAATCGCGGGCATGTCCCAACTGTCCCGCGACGAGGTGGCCCACCTGGCCGACCTCGCCCGGATCGACCTCGACGACGCCGAGCTGGACCACCTGGCCCCCCAGCTCAACGTGATCCTCGAGGCGGTCGCGTCCATCAGTGGTGTGGCTGGCGACGACGTGCCGCCGACCTCGCACCCGGTCCCGCTCACCAACGTCTTCCGTGAGGACGTGGTGGTGCCGGGCCTGACCGCCGAGCAGGCGCTCTCCGGCGCGCCCGAGGCCGAGGAGCAGCGCTTCCGGGTGCCGCGGATCCTGGGGGACGAGCAGTGAGCGAGCTGATCCGCAAGACCGCCGCCGAGCTGGCCGACGCCCTGGCCGCCGGCGAGACCACGTCCGTCGAGCTGACCCAGGTCCACCTCGACCGGATCGCCGCGGTCGACGGCGACGCCGAGGCCGGCGTGCACGCCTTCCTCCACGTCGACGCCGAGGGCGCCCTCGTGCAGGCCGCCGAGTCCGACGCCCGCCGCGCCGCCGGCGAGACCCGTCACCTGCTCGACGGCGTCCCGATCGCCGTCAAGGACGTGCTGACCACGCAGGGCCTGCCCACGACGTGCGGCTCGAAGATCCTCGAGGGCTGGGTGCCGCCGTACGACGCCACCGTGGTCCGCAAGATCAAGGCCGCAGGCCTGCCGATCCTCGGCAAGACCAACATGGACGAGTTCGCCATGGGCTCCTCGACCGAGCACTCGGCGTACGGCCCGACCCGCAACCCGTGGGACCAGACCCGCATCCCGGGCGGCTCCGGCGGCGGCTCGGCCGCGGCCGTGGCGGCCTTCGAGGCCCCGCTGGCCCTCGGCACCGACACCGGCGGCTCGATCCGCCAGCCGGGCGCCGTCACCGGCACCGTCGGCGTGAAGCCGACCTACGGCGGGGTGTCGCGATACGGCCTGGTCGCGCTCGCCAACAGCCTCGACCAGGTCGGCCCGGTCACCCGGACCGTCCTCGACTCCGCGCTGCTGCACGAGCTGATCGGTGGGCACGACCCGCTCGACTCGACGTCGGTCGACGTCCCCGTCGGCGCCTACGTCGAGGCGGCGCGCCAGGGTGCGACCGGCGACCTCTCCGGCCTGCGCGTCGGCGTGATCAAGGAGCTCGCCGGCGACGGCTGGCAGCCCGGCGTCATGCAGCGATTCGCCGAGACGGTCGACCTGCTGAAGGAGCTCGGCGCCGAGGTCACCGAGGTGTCCTGCCCGACCTTCGTGCACGCGATGGCGACCTACTACCTCATCCTGCCGGCCGAGTGCTCCTCCAACCTCGCCAAGTTCGACGCCATGCGCTACGGCCTGCGCGTCGTACCGGATGGCGACCCGAGCGCCGAGGCGGTCATGAAGGCGACCCGCGACGCCGGCTTCGGCGACGAGGTCAAGCGCCGCATCATGATCGGCACCTACGCCCTCTCGAGCGGCTACTACGACGCCTACTACGGGACGGCGCAGAAGGTGCGCACGCTGATCTCGCGCGACTTCGCCGCGGCGTTCGAGTCGGTCGACGTCCTCGTGTCGCCGACCTCCCCGACCACGGCGTTCCCGCTGGGGGAGAAGCTCGACGACCCGCTGGCGATGTACCTGCAGGACCTCGCCACCATCCCGGCCAACCTCGCCGGCGTCCCCGGCATCTCGGTGCCCGCCGGCCTCGCCGAGGAGGACGGCCTCCCGGTCGGCTTCCAGGTGCTCGCCCCGGCGCTCGCCGACGACCGGCTCTACCGGGTCGGCGCGGCCGTCGAGGCGGCGCTGACGTCCCGCTGGGGCGGTCCGATCCTTGCGAAGGCTCCGACCCTGGAGGGTGGACGATGAGCGACACGCTGGTCCCGTTCGACGAGGTCGTCGCGAAGTACGACCCGGCCCTGGGCCTCGAGGTCCACGTCGAGCTCAACACGAACACGAAGATGTTCTGCGGCTGCCCGACGGAGTTCGGCGCCGACCCGAACACCCAGGTCTGCCCGACCTGCCTGGGCCTGCCCGGCGCGATGCCCGTCGTCAACGGCAAGGCCGTCGAGGGCGCCATCCGGATCGGCCTGGCGCTGAACTGCTCGATCGCCGAGTGGTGCCGCTTCGCCCGGAAGAACTACTTCTACCCGGACATGCCGAAGAACTTCCAGACGTCGCAGTACGACGAGCCGATCGCCTTCGACGGCTGGCTGGACGTGGACGTGGACGGTGAGACCTTCCGGGTCGAGATCGAGCGTGCCCACATGGAGGAGGACACCGGCAAGTCCACCCACGTCGGTGGCGCCACCGGCCGGATCCACGGCGCCGACTACTCGCTGGTCGACTACAACCGGGCCGGCATCCCCCTCATCGAGATCGTGACCCGCCCGATCCTCGTGCCCGCCGAGAAGGCGCCGGCCGTGGCCCGGGCCTATGTGGCCCAGCTGCGGGACCTGATCGTGGCCCTCGGCGTCTCGGACGCCCGGATGGACCAGGGCTCGATCCGCGCCGACGTGAACCTCTCGCTGGCGCCCAAGGGCTCCACGACGCTCGGGACCCGCTCGGAGACCAAGAACGTCAACTCGCTGCGCTCGGTCGAGCGTGCGGTCCGCTACGAGATGTCGCGCCACGCGGGCATCCTCGACGCGGGCGGCAAGGTCCTCCAGGAGACCCGGCACTTCCACGAGGACGACGGCTCCACCTCGTCGGGCCGCGAGAAGTCCGACGCCGAGGACTACCGGTACTTCCCCGAGCCGGACCTCGTCCCCGTCGCGCCGTCGCGCGAGTGGGTCGAGGAGCTGCGCGCCACCCTGCCGGAGAACCCGACCCAGAAGCGGGCGCGCCTGCAGGAGGAGTACGGCTTCTCGGACCTGGAGATGCGCGACGTCTGGGCCTCCGGGGCGCTGCCGCTGATCGAGGCGACCGTCGCCGAGGGCACCGCCCCGCAGTCGGCCCGCAAGTGGTGGGTCGCCGACCTGCTGCGCCGCGCCAACGACGCCGGCGTCGAGCTGTCCGAGGTCGGCGTCACGCCGAAGCAGGTCGCCGAGGTGCAGGCACTGGTCGACGCAAAGACCATCAACGACAAGCTGGCGCGCCAGGTCTTCGACGGCCTGATCGCCGGTGAGGGCACCGCCGCCGAGGTCATCGAGAAGCGCGGCCTGGCGCTGGTCTCCGACGACGGCCCGCTGCTGGCCGCCATCGACGAGGCCCTCGCCGCGCAACCCGACATCGCCGACAAGATCCGGGGCGGCAACCACGCCGCCGCGGGCGCGGTCATCGGCGCGGTCATGAAGGCGACTCGCGGGCAGGCCGACGCCGCCCGCGTGCGCGAGCTCATCCTCGAGAAGCTGTCCTGACGTCCTCGCCCTCGACCTCGAGGGCGCGCACCTCGCCCGTGGCGGCGTCCACCCGGACCCGCCACGTGGTGGGGACGTCGGGCCGGTCGTCGCGGAACTGCGCCGGGTAGGTCGCCCGGACCTCGATCCAGCGGTGCCGGCCGGCGCCGCCGGCGCTCCAGACGGTGTCGTACGACGACAGCTGCCCCTCCGGCGGCTCCTGGCCGGTCGCAGCGCTGGCCGCGACCTCGACGGCCTCGGCGGCCCGCCACGCCTCGACGGGCGTCGGCCGGTGCGGAGCCGGGGCCAGGCGGACCCGGTGGAACCAGCCGATGCCGATCCCGTCGGCGGGCGCCGCCGCGCAGCCGGAGGGGGCGTCACGCAGGACCGGCCGGACGTCGACCGCCAGGCCCGCCCAGACCAGGCCCTCGCGCCCCTCGTGCGTGGCGATCTCCTGCAGGGTGGCGACGTCGCGGCCCCGGGCGAGGACGCACGGCTGCCCGGTCGCGGTCCAGCCCTGCGCGAGCCGGGCCAGTGGGGTGAGCGGCCACGCCCGGCCCGGTTCGGTGACGGGGGAGAGGACGACGGTGACGGTGGACGGGCGGTAGGCGGCGGGAGTCGCGGCCGCGGCCAGGTCGTCCAGGGTCTCCAGCGCCGCGGCGAGGCGGTCCCAGTCCGGGTCGTCGACCTCGTCGTCGTGCCCGAAGCCGTAGACGCTGATCGACGCCGGACGCTCGCCGAGCGTCGAGAGGACCGACGTCGTCGGCTGGTCCGTCCAGTCGCTCTCCGCGTAGTCGGCCTGCCGCATCGACACCGGCGCGAAGGCCTCGCGCACCTGGGCCAGGCCGTCCCCGGACAGGGTGGCGGTGGCGACGCCGAGGCCGTCGTCCGTGCGGAGGAAGACCGTGCCGTCCGCGCGGACCTCGACGTCGGGGACTCCCGGGGCGGGGGAGCCCTCGCCGCCGGTGGAGCTGACGGAGACGAGGACGTCGGGGGCGTGGCTCGCGATGGTGGCCGGCGTTGCCGTCGTACCGGTGGGGGCGGGGGCTCCGTCGTCGGCGCAGCCGGTGAGGGCGGCGAGCAGCAGGGTCCCGAGAGCCGCGGCGGCGTGTCGTCGCATGGTGGTCCGACGCGCCGCCGCGCCCACGGGTTCCCGGTCAGCCGACGAGGCGCAGGTTGGTCACCGAGATCCAGCCCCGGTTGCCGCTCGCCGTGGCGACGGCCACCCACGTGCGGTTGCCGTCGACGGCCTGCCCGGTGCGGGTGATCCAGCGCGTGTTCAGCTCCGTGCCGCGCGCCAGCGAGCCGATCGCGCGGTCCAGCGTGCTCGGCCCCTGGCGGATGTTCGTGCCCACCTTGACCTCGTAGGCCCAGTCACCGGCCGTGCAACCGAGCGGCGCGGCACCGACATTGCGCACGTAGCGCGCCGACACCCAGGCGTTGCGCCCGTGGATCTTGTACCAGCGCTGGTTCCGGTCGACGACGGTCCCGTTGAGCTGGCAGTCGAGGACCAGCACGGCGCCTCGCCGGATGGCGGTGCCCGAGCGCGGGACGTGCGTGCTGGGCGCCACGCGCTGGGTGAGCCCGGTCGCCGAGGTCACGACGCCCGTGTACGTCGGCGCCGCGGCGTGCGTGGTGACGTCGGCCAGCGCCGGCCCGGCCGGTGCGGCCAAGCCGAGGGCGGTGCCGGCTGCGACGAGCAGCCCGGCGAGTGTGGAGCGGGTGAGGGTGAGGCGCTTCATGGTTCGACCTTTCCGAGAAGGAGTGCTGCTGGAGGAGACGCCGGCTCCGCCCGGAAAGTTGCGAGACGCCTCCGGTGGTCGAGGAGGTCGCGCAGCGACCTCGGTGGTCGAGGAGGTCGCGCAGCGACCGTCTCGAGACCCCTGGCTCCGGTGCACCCGCTGTGCCCCCTCCGCTGGTTGAGGTGCGAGGCGCGCCAGCGCCGAGCCTCGAAACCTCTTGCTCCGGTGCACCTGCTGTGCCCTGCGGTATGCCTGTGGTCGGGTCTTCAAGCGCAGCGACGAGGAGGCTGGGCGCGGGGCTCGGTTGCGCGGTCGGGTGCGGTCCGGCGGCCTCGTGTTCGCTCGTTGCGCCACTTGTTCTGCACACCCCGTCGAGGGACTTTCCCCTGTCCACAGGCGGGTTTCCGTCGCTTCGTTGTGTCGGAGGTCGATGGGAGAATCCAGTCATGGATCTCGGAATCAGCGGCACCGCGACAGCTGTCTCGACAGCGTCGCTGCTGTCCGAGATCCGTGACGGTGTCGACCTCCGCGACGCCCTCATCGTCCGCGAGTGGCAGGCCATCACGTCGTGGGCCGAGGCCAACATCGTCGACAGTCCCGAGGGCGCCGCGACCCTGACGGAGGGCTACCTCGACACGGGTGTCCCGATCGCCGGCCCGGGTGCCCCGCTCGTGTCGGAGTTCCAGCTGATGGAGCTGATCGCGGTGCTTGGCAGGTCGCCGGATGGTGGGCGGTCGTATGTGGGTCAGGTGATCGAGTGCGCCTGGCGCCTCCCCCTCTTGTACGCCGCGGTGGTGGACGGCCGGGTTGCGCCGTGGCGGGCCCAGCGCATCGCTGACCTGACGAGGTCGCTGCCGGCAGAAGCAGCGGAGTTCGTGGACCGGCACCTCAACGCCGCCGTCGGCGGCGTCGGCTGGGCCCAGCTCGAACGCCTCGTGACCGAGGCGATCCTCCGGTTCGACCCCGAACGCGCCGAGGCCGAACGCCAGGCCGCGAACGAGCACCGTCACTGCAACATCACCGACACCGATGAGCACGGCGGCGTGCACCTCGACGCCTACCTCGATGCGGCCGACGGCCACGACTTCAACCAAGCCGTCGCCCGCGAAGCAGCACTGCGAGGCCAGCTCGGCGACACCGACTCCCTCGACGTCCGGCGGGCGAAGGCCGTGGGTGCGATCGCCCGCCGTGACCTCGCCCTCGACCTGCTGATCGCCGACGAGACGACTGGCGAGGTCATCGCCCAAGCTCCCGGCCGGCGGGTGGAGCTGAACGTCCACATCACCGACACCGCCTTCACCGGCGACAACAACGTCGGGCGGTGTGAGGAGACCAGGTCACCCGTCCACGTCACCCAGGTCAAGGAGTGGCTGCAGGTCCCGGGCACGACCGTCATCGTGCGACCGGTCATCAACCTGGCCGACTGCGTTCCGGTCGACTCCTACGAGATCCCCGACCGCCACCAGCGACGAGTCCGGCTCCGCGACCACACCTGCCGGTTCCCGAACTGTCCCCAACAGGCGGTCCGCTGCGACCTCGACCACGCCAAGCCCCACGGCGGGGGCGGCAAGACCTGCCCGTGCAACCTCGTCCCACTCTGCCGCAGGCACCACCGCGCCAAGACCCACAGCCAATGGCGCTACCTCGTCATCGCGCCGGGCCACTACCTGTGGACCAGCCCCCACGGCCACCACTTCCACGTCGGCCCCGCCGGCACAACACCACTCGACGGCTACTGACCACCAAGCCCCACACCCCGCCCTCCGGCGGGGCCAGCGGCATGTCCGGAGGTTCGTCGAGGCGGCCGATCGGTCGCAGAGAGGTATCCTGCGGTCGATAGTTCACAGTCCACGTCCGTGGTGGGGGAAGCCGGTCGAAGTCCGGCGCTGACCCGCAACCGTAGGCCGCCTCGGGGTGGCGAGCCGGAGCACCTGCTGCGCACGTCCTGACACGAATCGCTGTCGTGGAGAGCAGCGGGATGTCGGCTCGACCGCCTCCCGCCTGCGTGCAGCGGGAAGGAAACAGCATGCTCGCGAGCACCGGAAGTCGCGTCGGCGGCGCATTCGCCGTCAGCGTCCTGGCCGCGTCGTCATTCCTCATCGCCCCGCAGGCGCACGCAGCCACGGCGGCCCCGGTCGGCGACGGCGCTACGTGGCTGATCAGCCAGCTGACCAGCGGCATCGTGCACAACGATCAGTACGACAGTCAGGACTACAGCACGAGCATTGACATCGCGCTTGCCCTGGCGGTCGTCGGCGACCACGACGCGGACGTCGCCGCCATCAGGGATGCGGTCGCCGGCGAGATCGAGGGCTACATCACGGGTGATGCCTTCGGTGACACGGGAAGCACCTATGCCGGACCGGTCGCCAAGAGCGCCTACTTCGCGCAGACCACCGGCGGCGATGCGACGAGCTTCGGCGGCGTCAACCTGATCACGCGCCTCGAGACGCAGGTCGACGACACGACCGGCGCGGCCAATGACACATCGACCTTTGGCAACTACGCCAACACGATCTCCCAGACCTTCGCCGCCAAGACGCTCGCTACGGCCAGCAGCCCCGAGGCAGAGAAGGCAACCGATTGGCTGCTGGCTCACCAGTGCGAGGGCGGTGGGTTCGCACTCGACATCGGGCAGGAAGAGGGAAGCTGCCCGGGCAATGATGCGGCCGACCCCGATGTCACGTCCTTCTTCCTCATCGTCTTCGGCGAGGACGTCGCGAACGCCACTCCGCGGGTCGCACGTGCTGTCGGCAAGGCGGAGGCATGGCTTCTGTCGCGCCAGAAGACGGACGGCTCGTTCAACGGCGGTGCCTCGACCGCTTCTTCCAACACCAACAGCACCGGCCTTGCCGGATGGGCGCTCGGCGAGCTAGGTGACGTCGACGCTGCGACCAACGCCGCGATCTGGCTGCGCCGCCACCAGGTGCAGACGGTGACGGGATGCACGGACCAGCTCGCGACCCAGGTTGGTGCGATCGCCTACGACGACGCCGCGCTGGCGGGCGGGCGGACGGCTGGTATCCCCATCGATAAGCAGTACCAGTGGCGACTCGGGTCGGCCCAGGCCCTCCCGGCCCTCACGTGGGCGCCGACGTCCGCCAGCACCCCGACCCTCACTGGTCCGACGACGTACGTCCAGACCGGCGGCCGCGCCACCGTCAAGGCAACGGGCCTGACTCCCGGTTCCTGGGTGTGCGCCGGCACTGTCCCGGGCTCGGCCGGCCTCGCCGGCACGGCTTCGATCAGCGCCAAGGTGCCGACCGGAGCGACCGGCACCAAGACGATCACCCTGACGGTCGCCGACGGGACGTCCGCGACCACCACGGTGAAGGCCCTCGCCGCCAAGACGCTCAGCCCGACGGTGACCCGCACGGTCGTGCCTCGCGGTGGGACGCAGACGGTCCGGGTCACCGGTCTCGCCGCCAACGAGCCAGTAAAGGTCATCTACGGCGGCAAGGTGATCAAGACCGGCAAGGCCACGTCGACCGGAACCTACGGTTACGCCTTCCCCCTCGGTCGGACGACGGGCCTGAAGTCGGTCCGGGTCCAGGGCGCCTTCGCCAACCGCGTGGGTACCAAGTCCTTCCGGGTGAGTTGAGTGCTCCTCCGCCGACTCGTTATTGGGATCGGCCCGGCCGTGGCGCTCGTCGCCGCGACCGGGCTGTTCGGCGCGTCCGCGGAGGCGAGGGCAGCTGCGGGCTGCGGCGGCACGGCGGGCACCGTCGTGTTCGTTGACTTCAACGAGCTCGTCGGCGGGAGTGACGACCTCCGTAAGGGATGCGCAGCGAGCGCCAGCACGGCAGCGGAGGCGTTCCAGCAGGCGGGCTTCCGGTTGGCGTACAGCCCGGCGCCGGGCATGCAGGGCTATGTCTGCACCGTCAACGAGAAGCCTGCCGATCGCGACTGCACGGGAGCCGACGCCTACTGGAGCCTGTGGTGGGCCGACGGCCAGGGTGGGCCGTGGAAGTACTCGACCCTCGGGGTCGACTCGCTTGACGCCCCGGCGGGCGGGTATGTCGCCTTCTCATGGCACGAGGGCTCTGGCACGCAGGGCACCCCGCCGGGTGTACGACCTGATCCCCGCACGTCCACGCCGACCACCAGCCCGACCAAGGACTCCGGCAGCACCGGCGGCAGCACCGGCGGCAAGGGCGACAAGGGCGACAAGGCTGGCGACAAGGGTGGCGACGAGGACACCCCGACCGACCCGAGCACCAGCGCCACCCCGTCAGGGACCCCCTCGGCCGGCGCGAGCCCGACCGGCAAGTCGAGCGGGACGGCGACGGCGAGTCCGACCGACGCGTCCAGCAGCGCCGTGCCGGGCGCCGAGGACATCACGGCGGGCCCGGAGACCGACGACGTCGCGCACACCGACGACGAGTCGGGTCCGTTCCCCACCTGGGCCCTGGTCGGCCTGGGTGTCGGCGTGCTCGGTGCGGCGGGCGCCGTACCCCTCATCCGGCGCCGGCTCGGCTGAGCCACCGGCGGGCGAGCAGATGAGGATCGCGCGGGACCTGCACCCCGTCGCCTGGTGGGTCTGGGCCCTCGGGCTGGCGGTGGGGACGTCGTTCACGACGAACCCGTTCCTGCTCGGGCTCCTGCTCGGCGCGATCACGCTCACCGTGCTCACCTGCCGCTCGGACCAGCCGTGGGCGCGGTCGTTCCGGCTCTACGTGTGGCTCGGGGTGGTCGTGGTGGTCGTGCGGGTGCTCTTCCGCATCCTGCTCGGCGGCAACGCGCCGGGCCACGTGCTGTTCACGCTGCCGAGCGTCCCGCTGCCCGACGTCGCGGCGGGCATCGACCTGCTCGGGCCGTTCACGCGCGAGGAGCTGCTCGCGTCGACGTACGAGGGCATGCGCCTGGCGACCCTGCTGATCGCCGTCGGCGCCGCCAACGCGCTGGCCAACCCGAAGCGGCTGATGAAGTCGCTGCCGCCGGCGCTCTACGAGATCGGGACCGCGATGACGGTGGCGATCAACGTGCTGCCGCAGCTCGCGGACAGCGCCGCTCGGGTGCGGGCCGCCCAGCAGCTGCGCGGTGGCCCGGAGGGACGGTTCCGCCGGGTGCGGGGTGTACGACGCCTGCTCGTCCCCGTCCTGGAGGACGCCTTCGAGCGCTCGCTCGCCCTGGCGGCCGGCATGGACGCGCGCGGCTACGGTCGCAGCGGCGCGGCGACGCTCGGCCAGCGCCGGACCACCGGCACCCTGATGGTCGCCGGGCTGCTCGGCGTCGTGGTGGGCGTCTACGCGATGCTCGACTCGACGGCGCCGCGGCTGCTCGCGCTGCCGATGCTGGCCCTCGGCACCGCCCTGGCGCTCGCGGGCTTCGTCTCGGCCGGCCGGCGCGTGGAGCGGACCCGCTACCGCCCCGACCGCTGGCGCGCGGCCGAGGTCGTCGTCGCCCTGTCCGGCGTCGCGACCGGCGCCGGCCTGTGGGCGCTCGCCGAGTGGGACGTCGCGGTCGCCCACCCGGGGGTCCTCGCCGTCCCCGTCGTCACCCTGCCCGCTCTCGCCGCGGTGCTGGTCGCGGTGGTGCCGGTGTGGACCGCGCCGCCGCCGCTGACGGCCCGCAGCCGGGAGGTCGTGGCCTCATGATGGAGCTGCGCGACCTCCGCCTCGTGTACGACGACCGGGCGCACCCCGTGCTCGACGGGGTCGACCTGACGATCGAGTCCGGCGAGCTGGTCGTCCTCGCCGGTCCCACCGGTGTCGGCAAGTCCTCCCTGCTCGGGGTGGTGGCCGGCCTCGTGCCGGCCTTCACCGGGGGGACGCTGACCGGCGACGTGCTGCTCGACGGCACCAGCGTGATCGACCTTCCGTCGCGCGAGCGCGCCCACACGATCGGCTTCGTCGGGCAGAACCCGCCGGCCTGGTTCGTCACCGACACGGTCGAGGAGGAGCTGGCCTTCGGCATGGAGCAACTGGGCCTGGCGCCCGCGACCATGCGCCGCCGGGTGGAGGAGACCCTCGACCTGCTGGGCATCGCCGACCTGCGTCACCGTGACCTGCGCACACTGTCCGGCGGCCAGCAGCAGCGGGTCGCGATCGGCTCCGTGCTCACCACCCACCCGCGGCTGCTCGTGCTCGACGAGCCCACGTCGGCGCTGGACCCGACGGCCGCCGAGGACGTCCTGGCCACGCTGACCCGGCTGGTCCACGACCTCGACGTGTCGGTCCTGCTGGCCGAGCACCGGCTCGAGCGGGTGGTGCCCTTCGCCGACCGGCTCTGCGTGCTCGGCGCCGACGCCGACCGGCCGGGCAGTGTCCGGATCGGCGCGCCCGCCGAGGTCCTGCGCGACGCTCCGACGGCACCGCCCCTGGTCGAGCTCGGCCGCCTGGCCGGCTGGGACCCGTTGCCGCTCGCGGTCCGCGACGCGCGGCGCCGGGCGCCGGCGCTGCTGGAGCGGCTGCCGGCCGCCCCGGTCCGGCCCGTGCCGGCCGCGACCGAGCCCGTGGTCGACGTACGACGTCTCGTGGTGAGCCACGGCCGCACGCCCGTGCTGCGCGAGGTGGACCTGAGCCTGCGGCCCGGTGTGGTGACCGCGCTCATGGGCCGCAACGGCGCCGGCAAGTCCACGCTGCTCTGGACCCTGCAGGGGCGCCACACGGCGGCGAGTGGCACGGTGCGCGTGGCCGGCGCCGACCCGGCGCAGCTCAGGGCGGAGCAGCGCCGCGCGACGACCGGACTGGTGCCGCAGAGCCCCGCCGACCTGCTCTACCTGGAGACCGTCGCCGAGGAGTGCGCCGCCGCGGACTCCTCGGCCCACGCGGCGGCCGGCACCTGTGCCGGTCTGCTCGAGCGCCTCGCCCCGGGCATCGATGCTGCGCAGCACCCCCGCGACCTGTCAGAGGGCCAGCGGCTGGCGCTGGCCGTCGCGATCGTGCTCACCGCGCGGCCGCCGGTGCTGCTCCTCGACGAGCCGACCCGCGGCCTGGACTACCCGGCCAAGCACGCCCTGGCCGAGGTGGTGCGCGAGCTCGCCGCCGAGCCGGGCGCGCAGCGGGCGGTGCTGGTGGCGACCCACGATGTGGAGTTCGTGGCGCAGGTCGCCGACGAGCTCGTCGTCCTCGCCGACGGGGAGGTGGTCTCCCACGGCCCGGTCGCGGAGACCGTCGCCGAGTCGCCCGCCTTCGCGCCCCAGGTGGCGAAGGTGCTCGGGCACGGCTGGCTCACCGTCGCCGAGGTCGCCGCCGCCCTGCAGCCCGCCACCGAGCAGGAGGCGCCGTGAACGGCGTCGCAGTCCCGCTCGCCGGCCGCTCCCGGCTGGTCCTCGCCCTCACGTCGGTGATCGGGCTGCTGATGCTCGCGTGGCCGCTGCTCCTCGACGTCGACCCGAGCGCCGAGCGGGTCGACCCGCCGTTCCTGTTCCTCGCGCTGCTGCCGCTGATCCTCGCCGTCGTCGCGGCGGAGGTCAGCGAGGGCGGCATGGACGCGCGCGTGCTCGCCCTGCTCGGGGTCCTGTCCGCGGTCAACGCCGTGCTCCGCGTCGTCAGCGCCGGAACGGCGGGCCTGGAGCTCGTCTTCTTCCTGCTGATCCTCGGCGGCCGGGTGTTCGGCGCCGGCTTCGGCTTCGTGCTGGGCTGCACGTCGCTCTTCGCCTCCGCCCTGATGACCGCGGGCGTCGGGCCGTGGCTGCCCTTCCAGATGCTCGTCGCGGCCTGGGTCGGCATGGGTGCCGGCCTGCTGCCGCGCCGCGTCACCGGCCGCGCGGAGATCGCGATGCTCGTCGCCTACGGCGTGTTGTCGGCGTACCTCTACGGGCTGTTGATGAACCTGCAGGGCTGGCCGTTCATCGCCGGCGTGCAGGTGCCCGGCCAGGACTCCACGGAGCTGTCCTACGTGCCCGGCGCACCCGTCCTCGAGAACCTGCACCACTTCCTCGTCTACACGCTGCTGACGTCGACCGGCGGCTGGGACACCGGGCGGGCGATCATGAACGCGCTCGCCATCGCGCTGCTCGGCCCCGCGGTGCTGACCACCCTGCGCCGGGCCGCGCGCAAGGCACGGATCACACGGGGCGAAGTGGTCACTTCGGGCCATGTCGGGGAGGGCCCGCGGCACTAGCGTCGCGAGCGTCAGCGGGTCGTCATGGGGGTGACCCGCAACCCGAGCTCCCCGGGGGTTCCACCATGCCTGTCCTGAAGAAGATCCGGAGGACGCTGGTCGTCCTCGTCACCGGGGCGGTCGCCGTGCTGGCCGCCTCCCTCGCCGTCGTACCGTCCGCCTCGGCCGCCAGCCACGACGGCAACCTCGTCGTCAAGGGACCCGGCGGCTCCGCCTACACCGACGGCTACCTCGTGAGCCAGGTCGGGAAGGAGGGCGTGACGCTCACCTACACGTTCCAGGTGCGCAACACGGGCAGCACGCTCGCCCAGTTCCGCATCCAGATCAACGACTGGACCGGCGCTCAGGCACACCTGTACGACGGGTCACTGCTCCTGAAGTCGCTGGCCAGCAGCCCGGACGGCTACTACACGAAGGCGATCCCGGAGGGTGGCAACCAGACGCTGACCATCAAGATCGCCGTCCCCGGCGGAACGGCGGCGTACGAGCACTACTCGACGGTCAACCTCTACGCGACCGACGGCACCTACCTGGACACCTTCTACCTCATCGCCGAGGAGCCGGCCTTCCTGACCGGAGCCACGTCGCACGACCTGTTCATCAAGCAGGGCAGCCAAGCCGCGGTCGGCGGTCCCGGGCGGGGCTACCAGATCGCCACCGCCCCGACGATCTCCGGCACCCAGGTCGCGACCTTCACGGCGATCCTGCAGAACTCCACGTCGAGCACGCCCGCCACCATCGGCTTCCGCATCGACGGCCCCTACGGGTGCGGGACGGTGACAGTGAAGGACGGCAGCCTCGACGTGACGGCCGCAGCACTCGCCGGGACCTACCAGTCCCCTCCACTCGCGAAGCTGGGAAAGAAGAACCTGACCGTCACCGTGAAGAACATCCCGGCGGGCTGCGCCTACGCCCAGCTGACGGGATTCTCGAAGGACGCGGGTGGGTCGTTCGGACAGCCCGGCGTGATGCACGCCAACAAGGCAGCCTGACCGCCTGACTGCTCCGCTGCGGCGACGACCGGACCTACGGCTCGACGAGCAGGATCCGGTCGTCGTCCGCGCCGGGCGTCCCGCGGCCGTCCTTGTTGCTGGTCGTCAGCCACAGGCGGCCGTCGGGGGCGCGGGCGACGGTGCGGAGGCGGCCGTACTCGCCGGCCGCCGTGCCCTCGAAGTACGCCGCCGGGTCGCTGACCTGGCCGGCGGCGACCTTGATCCGGTAGAGCCGCTCACCGCGAAGGGCGGCCATCCAGAGGTAGCCCCCGGCATAGGTGAGCCCTGAGGGGGACGCCTCGTCGGTGCGCCAGGTCAGCTGCGGCTGGGTGAACCTCTTCGGCCCGCCCGTGCCCTCGACCACGGGCCAGCCGTAGTTCTCTCCGGGCAGGATCCGGTTGAGCTCGTCGGCGCGCTTGTCGCCGAACTCCGAGGCCCACAGCGAGCCGTCGGTGTCGAAGGCGAGGCCCTCGACGTTGCGGTGGCCCCACGACCAGACGGCGGTGCCGAACGGGTTGTCCGGCGCGGGGCTGCCGTCGGTGGTGATCCGCAGGATCTTGCCGGCGAGCGACTTCTTGCTCTGCGCCAGCTTGCGGTCGCCGGTCTCGCCGGTGGAGACGTAGAGGTAGCCGTCCGGTCCGAACGCGAGGCGGCCGCCGTCGTGGTTGGAGCCGGTGGGGATGCCGGTCAGCACGGCCTCGGTCGCGCCGAGGCCCTTGCTGGTGAGCTGCGCCCGCACCACCCGGTTGTCGGTGGCGGTGCAGACGTAGAAGTACAGGAGGCTGTCGCTCTCGAAGGTGGGGGAGACGGCCACGCCGAGCAGGCCGGCCTCGCCGCCCGGGTCGGCCTCGGCGATCTCGCCGGCGGTGACGACCTCGCCCCCCTCCTTCGTGGGCTTGCCCCCGGCGACCTCGGGCGCCGTCACGACGAGCACGCGCGCGGAGTCGCGCTCGGTCACGACGGCGCGGCCGTCGGGAAGGAAGTCGATGCCCCACGGGACGGCCAGGCCGGACGCGATCGTCGCGACGACGTCGGGGACGCCGTCGACCTCGAAGGTGATCTTGCCGTCCTGCACGGTGCCGGTCGGCGCCGCCGTGGCCGTGCCGGAGACGTCGACGTCCACCTCGTTGCCGCCCTGCCCGCAGGCGGTCGCGAGCAGTGCCAGCGCCGCGAGGGAGCCGGCCAGGGCGTGGCGGGTCACGCCCGGCCCTCGCTGCCCTCGACGCCGGCGAGGAAGTCGAGCAGCAGCTGGTGGACCCGCTCGGGCTGCTCGAGCTGGACGAAGTGGGAGCCCCTGAGCTCGACGTAGTCGGTGTCGATGCCGCGGTCCGCGAGCCGCCGCGAGGCACTGGCCATGTCGCGGGCGCCCGCCAGGACGTCGTACGTCGCGGAGACGAACATCGTCGGGACGTCGATCCGGCTCAGCCGCACCCGCGCGTGGCGGGAGGTGCCGATCGCGAGCCGGGCGTACCAGTCGACGGGCGTGGTCAGGAACTCCTGCAGGCCCAGCGCGGCGGCCTCGGGGTCGGCGACCGGGAACATGAAGCCGGTGCGCCCGAGCAGCCGGACCGTGCGGAGGCCCATCGGGATGCGGCGGACGACCGGGTTGGCGACGAAGCCGGAGAACTGCGCGACCCGGCAGGCGTTGACCGTGATCGCGCGGGCCGCGAAGCGGGGCAGGTGGAAGGGCGCGAGCATGGTCGCGAAGGTGTCGCCCGGGACGCCGCACATCGCGAAGATGCCGCGGACCCGCTCCGGGTGGCGGTAGGCGAGCTCGAAGGCGGTGTTGACGCCCATCGACCAGCCCATCAGCACCGCGTGGTCGATCCCGAAGTGGTCCATGACGGACAGGCCGTCCTGCACGAAGTGCTCGATCTCCACGTGCTTGCGGTCCCGGGGGCGCTCCGAGCCGCCGACGCCCCGGTGGTTCCACGACACGATGCGGACCCCGCACGCGGGGTCGAGCAGCCACGGCCAGAGGTACGGGTTGGTGCCGAGGCCGTTGCAGAGCACCACCGTCGGGCCGTCGATGACCCCGTCGGGGTCGTTCGTCCAGGCCCGGACGTGCGTGCCGTCGTCGGACAGGATGTCGCGGAAGGCCAGGGAAGCCGACCGGACGGCCTGTTCGGGCCGGGGAGCAGGGGTCGCCATGACCGCGATTGTGCCCGACGCCGCCCCTCCCGCGAGGGAGGTGTACGACGACCGGTCAGGCGTGCAGCGAGACGGTGACCTCGCGCGGTGCGGGTCGGGCGGCACGCGCGGCTCCGCGCTCGGCGAGGTAGCGCTCCACCTCCTCGCGCTCCGCACGTCGCTGGGTGCACTCGGTCAGGGCGATCATGGCGTTGCGCCGGGCGTGCTGCTGGGACTGCTGGGCCCAGGACCGGGTCCAGGCCTGGGCGAGGTTGAGGAGGGTCATGGCGGTGGCCTCCGGACGGGGTCGGGGAGGCTCCAGCCTAGGGACGCACACGTGCAGCACGGGTCACTCCGAGGTGACATCTGGGTGAATCGCGCGGTCCGGGCGGGTCGCCCGCGTGGCGCCGACGCTCGCCACCACGACGCAGCCGATGGCGACCCACTGGATCGCGGCGAGGTCCTCCCCGACCACCGCCAGCCCGGCCAGGGCGGCGGCCGCGGGCTCGAGGCTCATCAGGACGCCGAAGGTCGCCGCGGGCAGCGTGCGCAGCGCCACCAGCTCCGCACTGTAGGGGACGACCGAGGACAGCAGGCCGACGGCGGCGCCGATCGCCAGGATCCGGCCGTCGACGAGGTCGCCGCCGTCGACGGTCAGCAGCAGCGGCGACAGCAGCAGGACGGCGACGAGGGCGGCGACGGCGAGTCCGTCGATGCCCGGCCACCGCTCGCCGGTGGCGGCGCTGGAGAGGATGTAGCCGGCCCACGCCACGCCGGCCAGCAGTGCGTAGCCGACTCCCGCGGCGTCCAGGTGGCCCCGCTCGAAGCCGAGCAGGACCACGCCGAGCGCGGCGAGCGCCACCCAGCCGAGGTCGCGGGGACGGCGGAAGCCGATCGCCGCGAGGACGAGCGGACCGATGAACTCGATCGTGACCGCGACACCGATCGGGATCCGCGAGAACGACTGGTAGATCGCCCAGTTCATGGTGCCCAGGCAGACGCCGTACCGGGCCGCGACGAGCCAGTCGACCCGGCTCCGTCCGGACAGCCGGGGACGCGCCCACAGCAGCAGGACGACGGCGCTGGTCGCGAGCCGGAGCCACACGACGCCGTTGGGCTCGATGTCGTCGAAGAGGAGCTTCGCGAAGCCCGCGCCGAGCTGGACCGAGGCGATGCCCACCAGCACGAGGCCGACCGCGGCCGGCAGCGCGGGCCGGTGGTGCTCGGTGCGTGCGGTCACGATGGACGAACATAGGACGTCTGCCCCGGACGCGACGAACCGCCGATCCCTCCCCACAAGGGACCGGCGGCTCGCGGGTGCCGACCGGCTACTTCGCGACGACGAGGCCGTCGATGCGGACGGGGCGGCCGGAGGCGCTGATGACCTTGATCGTCAGCGTCCCGGTGTGCAGGCCGGCCCAGGTGACGATCGGGTAGGCCTTCTTGGTCGCGGCGCTGCCCTTGAGGCTGACCTTCTTGAGCAGGGTGCCGTTCCAGCGGACCTCGACGAGGCCGCCGTTGGGGACCCGGTTGGCGACGAGGGCGAGGCGCTTGGCCTTGATGCCGGCGCGGGTCAGGGTGCGGCCCTTGGTGGAGGTGGTGGTCCAGGTGCCGTTGAACTGGCCGGACTTCGCAGCGCGGCTCCAGCCGGAGCCGAGCAGGGCGGTGTCGTCGAGCGGGACGGCGGTGCACTTCCTGGCCGACCGCTGGCCCAGGTTGTTGGCCTTGTCGATCGACTGGACCTCGTAGCAGTAGGTGCGGCCGAAGCCGGCGCTCTGGTGGAAGGGGCCGGTGGCGAGGTTGTCGCCGACGACCTTCGGGTCGCTGAAGGTGGCGCTGTTCCAGGCGGCCGAGCTGGAGATGACGTCGGTCGTCTTGACGCCCGAGAGGGAGTCCGTGGCCGACCAGGTCACGTCGAAGGCCTTCGCGACGACCTGCGCGCCAGGAGCGGTGACCGCGGCCGTGGGTGCGGTGGTGTCCAGCCAGTCGCCCTGGACGTACGACGACCCGCCGTTGTCGACGACGCTGACGGCCACGACATTGCCCTGGCTGTCCGCGTCGGCCGCGAACGGGCCGTCGGCGGGGCCGGCGGCGTACGTGGCGAAGGTGAAGGCGGGGTTCGACCGGTGGCGGAGGGTCAGCTGCGACCCGGACGCGTGGACGACGACCTGCGCGCCGTTGCTGCGGGCGAAGGCGAGGGAGGGCACCTTCGCGGACAGCCCGGTCTGGACGGTGCTGTAGCCGCCGAAGGACCCGCCCGGCGCGCGGCTGGCCATCCGCAGGGCTTCGGCGCCGTCGACCGTGCTCACCCAGCTGGCGGTGGCGCGGCCGTCGCGGGCGACCTCGAAGGAGTAGGGCTCGGCCTGGAGGCCGGCCGGCGAGATCATGTGTGCGAAGCCGGCCCCGCCGTCCAGGTCGATGTCGCTCGCCGCCAGCCGGAACGCCCCGTTGTCGATGCCCAGGAAGGCGACCGTCGCCCGGCCGTCGTCCGCGATCCCGGCCTCGAGGTTCATCGTGTTGTTCGGGAAGGGCACCTCGTCGATCGGGGTGAACGCGCCGTTGGCGCCGCGGGTGGTGACCCGCACCTTGTTGACCACACCGGCGCCCGACCACGCCAGGACGGCGCGCCCGGCCTCGTTGACCGCCAGGGTGGCGTCGGTCGCCTGGTTGGCGAACGGGCTCACGGCGGCGGCGTCCTGCCCGTGCGGCCAGACGGCGAGGTGGACCTCGTCGCTCGGACCGTCCTCGATCGCCGAGAGCACCAGCACGTTGCCGGCACCGTCGATCCCCGCGTCGAACCCGTCGACGTCGGTCACGCCGACGGTGCTGAGGGTGGTGGCGCCGTCCCACTGGCCGCCGCCGACGTAGCGGGCGCCGCGAACGACCTCGTCGCCGTCGATGGTCTGGATCCACAGCGCGGCGACGTCACCCTCGTCGTTGGCCACGAGCTGGAGGTCCGTGGCCGACGTGACCGCGGCAGGCGTCACGTTGACGGGCAGGGCGAAGGCGCCGTCGGCGCCCTGTGAGGCCTGGATGCGGAAGCCGCCGGGAGCCGGGCGGACCCATGCCGCCATGGCGTCCCCGGGCGTCGTACCGGCCACGGCGACGGCGGTGGGGAGGGTGCCGGTCGCGCTGATGGTGCCGCTGTCGAGCCCGCCGATGGCCTGGGCGGGGGAGGTCGGGAGGGCGAGGGTGCCGGCGGTGAGGGCCGCGGCGGCCAGTCCGAGGAGCTGCGTGCGCATGGTCGTGCCTTTCGTGGAGGAGGGAGCGGGTGCTCGTGCGGGTAGGAGCGACGCGGCCGGAGGACCTTGCACTTTCTCCGGCCGCGTCCTCGACTACTTCGCGACGACGAGGCCGTCGATGCGGACGGGGCGGCCGCTGGCGCTGATGACCTTGATCGTCAGCGTCCCGGTGTGCAGGCCGGCCCAGGTGACGATCGGGTAGGCCTTCTTGGTCGCGGCGCTGCCCTTGAGGCTGACCTTCTTGAGCAGGGTGCCGTTCCAGCGGACCTCGACGAGGCCGCCGTTGGGGACCCGGTTGGCGACGAGGGCGAGGCGCTTGGCCTTGATGCCGGCGCGGGTCAGGGTGCGGCCCTTGGTGGAGGTGGTGGTCCAGGTGCCGTTGAACTGGCCGGACTTCGCAGCGCGGCTCCAGCCCGATCCGAGCAGGGCGGTGTCGTCGAGCGGGACCGACGTGCACCGGCGGGCCGACCGCTGGCCGATGTTCTCGACCAGGTCCTCGGACTGGACCTCGTAGCAGTAGGTCCGGCCGAGGCCGCCGCTGACGTGGAGCGGGCCGGAGACCAGGTTGGAGCCGACGACCTCCGGGTCGCTGAACGTCCCGCTGTTCCACGCGGCCGAGCTGGAGATGACGTCGCTCGACTTGAGACCCGCGAGGGAGTCCGTCGCCGACCAGGTCACGTCGAAGGCCTTGGACGTCACCTGGGGGCCCGGAGCGGTCACGTCGGCCCGCGGGCCCGTGACATCGAGCCAGTCGGCATTGACGAACGAGGAGAGCCCGTTCTCCCGGACGCCTACGACGACGGCGTTCCCGTCGCGGTCCATGTCGGCCGCGAACGCTCCGCTGTCCTGGGTGCCTGCGGCGTAGGTGCTGAACGGCAGGATCGGGTTGGTGCGGTGGCGCAGGGTGAGGGCGTCCGCGTCGTCGTGTACGACGACCTGGTTGCGGCGGTCGCCGATCAGGCCGACGTGGGGCTGGTAGGTCACGGTGGAAGGGTCGGCGAGGCCACTGGTCCCGAAGCCCTCGTCGGGCTTCGCCACCGCCTGGCGGATCACGTACGACGAGTTCTCGTACGTCGACCAGGACGCCTGCAGGGTGCCGTTCGGGCTGACCGCGAGGTCCCGGTGGATGGCCGTGTTGCCGCTGGACAGCACGTTGACCGCGCCGAGACTGCCGCTCGTACCGACCTTCGAGACCACGGCGCGGGCCTTGGCGTCCTCCAGGCCGCCGATCAGCACGGCGCCGCGACCGTCGTCGGCGAGCCCGACGACGCTCTCGTCGGTGGTCTTGTCAGGCCAGGCGACCGCCTTCGGGCCCAGCCAGCCGAGCGACGCATTGCGGCGGGTGACGAAGATCGAGCCGCCGTTGGTGAACTTGAAGTACGACAGCAGGGCCGCACCCGCGGGGTTGACGTCGATCGAGGGCTTGAAGCTGTTCGCGCCGAAGTCGGTGAACTGGGGAGCGGCGTCCTTCTTCCAGAACGTCGCGCGGGCCGTCTCGATGTCCGCGTCCTCGGACTGGTAGGCGACATGCACACGCCCGGCGCCGTCGATCCCAGCACCGATACCGGTAACGGTCTCGATGTCGACGGCCGGGCTGAGCAGGGTCGAGCCGTCCCAGGTGCCGTTGGGGAGGTAGCGCGATCCGCGCACCTTGTGCTCCCCGCCCGTGGTCTGGTTCCACACGACCGCGAGGTCGCCGGCGTCGTTGGCGACGGCGTGCACGTCGTGTGCGTCGGTGACCGCCGCCGCGGTGACGGCCTTGGGTGCGCCCCACACGCCGTTGGTGGCGATGGCGGCGTACACCTTCGTGCCGCCGGGGACCGGGCGGGCCCACGCGGCGACTGCGTCGCCGGAGCCGAAGGCGGCGACGTCGACCGAGTTGGGGACGTCGCCCGAGCCGCTGATGTTGCCGCCGTCGATGCCCCCCACGGCCCCTGCCGGGACGGAGGGGACGAAAGTGAGGGCGCCGGCCGTGATGGCTGCGGCGGCGAGTCCGAGAACCTTGCTGCGCATGGGGATCTGCCTTTCGTTGGGGGGACCTGCTCCTGGGAGTGGGAGCGCCGGGGCCGGTGGACCTTGCAGGTTTTCCGGTGGGGGATCCGGCTGGTGTCGCCAACGTTCGTCCGGGGCGGGGTGCGCGGGCATCCGGAGCCGCCACGGAAGCAAGGGAGGGCAGCACGGAGACAACACGGACCCAAGGCGGAGCCAACCTCACTACGATGCGGGCGTGCGCTCCCCGGTGCTCGTCTCGCGGACGGTGGAGCGAGCGCGCCTCCGCGCCGCCCTCGACGGCGTCTCCGCAGGTCAGGGCGGGCTCTGGGTGCTGCGCGGCGACCCGGGCATCGGCAAGTCTCGGCTCGCGAGCGCGGTGCTCGCCGAGGCCGCCGACCGGGGGCTCGCGGTGCTGTCCGGGCGGGCCGTCCCGTCGGGCACCCCCACGCCCCTGCGCCCGCTCGGCGAGGCGCTGCTGGCCTGGCTGCGGCGCAACGACGTCCCGGACGACCGCTCGCTGGCGCCGTACCTCCCGACGATGGCGCGGCTCGCGCCCCAGCTCGGCCCGACGGCGCCGGACAGCCCGTCGTCGGTGATGCTGCTCGGCGAGGGCCTGCTGCGCCTCGCCCAGGCCGTCCCCGAGCCGGGCATGGTGCTGGTCGTCGAGGACCTGCACTGGGCCGACCCGGAGACCCTCGCCGTGCTCGAGTACGTCGCCGACAACGCCCGCGACGTGCCCCTGGTCGTGGTCGCGACCGTCCGCCTCCACGAGGCGCCGGCGGTGCAGGAGCTGGTGACCGCGCTCGAGTGGCGGCGCTCGGCCGACGTGGTGGACCTGCAGCCGCTGCCCGACGACGACGTCGCCGCGGTCGCCCGCGCCTGCCTCGACGCCGAGCCGCCCGCGGAGCTGGTGGGCTGGCTGCAGCAGTACAGCGCGGGCTACCCGCTCTTCGTCGAGGAGATGCTCGCCGACCTGCGGGACAGCGGCGTGCTGGCCGAGCAGGACGGGCGCTGGGTGCTCACCGCTCCGGTCGCCGTGGTGGTCCCACGGCCCTTCGCCCGCTCGGTGGACGGCCGCCTGGACGCGGCGGGTGCCGTCGGGCGCGAGATCGCCGGCGCGGCGGCGCTGCTGGGCGTCGAGTTCGACTGGCGGGCCGTCGGCGACGCGCTCGGGCTGGACGAGGCCGCCCTCGCGGACGGCCTGCGCCGACTGGCGGACCAGCGGCTCGTCGTCAGCGTCCCGCCCGACCGGTTCGCCTTCCGGCACGCCCTCACCCGCGAGGCGGTGCTCGCCGGCCTGCTCGCGCCCGACCGGTCCCGGCTCGCCGGCCTGCTGGCCGCCGCACTGGCCGGGCGCACCGCGGACGAGGCCGAGGACCACCTCCAGCTCGCCGAGCTCTACGAGGCTGCCGGCGACGACGGCCGCTCCGCGGGGCTGTGGCTCGCCACCGCACGCGACGCGGTCACCCGGGGCGCGCTCGCCAGCGCCCAGGAGGCGCTGGACCGTGCCTTCCACCGGGTCCCGGTCGGCAGCGCGGCCGAGCGGGAGGCGCGGGAGCTGGAGGTCGAGGTGCAGGCCCTCGCGGGTGACGTGCCGCGGGCGCTCGCCGCGGGGGAGCGGCTGACCGAGGAGCTCGTCGACGAGCCGGGCCGGCTGGCCGTCGTACGGCTCCGGCTGGCGCGGGCGCTGCTCGCCGGCGGCGAGTGGGACCAGGCCGAGGCCCAGCTGGTCGCCGCCGCCGGCCATGACCCGGCGCAGGAGGAGGTCCTCGCGGCCCGGCTCGCGCTGGGCCGGCAGGACGACCTGGGCGCCGCGGAGCGGGCACAGGCAGCGCTGGCGGTGGTCGGCGCGGACCGTCCGGAGATCGCCTGCGAGGCGTGGGAGGTGCTCGGCCGGGCCGAGCGGGCTCGCGACTTCGTCGCCGCCGAGGAGGCCTTCGAGGCCGGCTACCGGCTCGCCGAGGAGGTCGGGCTGCCGCTGTGGCGTGCCCGCCTGCTCGCCGCGCTCGGCGCGCTCGACCTCGCCGCCCGCCGGCCCACCGACGAGCGCCTCGCGGCGGCCCGCCGGGTCGCGCTCGAGGCGGGCGCCATCGCGACGGCGGCGCGCATCGAGCTCGACCTCAACCTCCTGCGGATGCGCTACCTCGAGCTCGACGACGCCATGGAGGCGATCGACAACGCGATCACGATGATGGAGCGGCTCCGGCTGCCCGACCTCGCCGTCGCGCACGTGCTCCGCGCCGCCACCCGCGGCCTGGCGGGGCAGCTCGACGCGATGGAGGCCGACCTCGCCGCGGCCGCCGACAAGCCGATGGACGAGGCGGTCCGCGCCGTCGGCGTCCCCGGCCACGTGCGGTCGTTCGTCGCCCTCGCCCACGGCCGGTACGACGAGGCCCGGGGCCACCTCGCCACCGCGATGGACTACCACCGGCGGTTCCCGAGCCTGCCCTTCTCGCTGCGCGGGCTCTGGGCGCTGCTCGAGACCGCCCTCGGCGACGGCGCCGACGCCCGCGAGGAGGTCCGTAGCGGGCCCCAGGCCAACAGCCCCCACAACTGGTTCGCCCTGCGCTACGCCGACGCCATCGCGCTCGGCCGGGCCGGCGAGCGCGCCGAGGCCGAGCGGGTCTTCGCCGACGCCGAGTGGGGCCTGCCGGGCCGCGAGCCCTGGCCGGAGCTCCAGGCGCGGCTCCTGGTCGCGATCGCCGCCGCGAGGGACGGCTGGGGCGAGCCCGAGCGGTGGTTCCGCCACGCCCTCGACGGGCTGGTCGGCTACGGGCTGACCGAGGCCGCGTCGAGCTGTCGCGTCGCCATGCGCGACGCCGGGTTCGCGGTGCCGCGCAAGGCGGCCGGCAGCCAGCGGGTGCCCGCCCACCTGCAGCGGATCGGCGTCACCGCACGCGAGTACGACGTCCTCGAGCTCGTCGTCGAGGGGCTGCAGAACAAGCAGATCGCCGAGCGCCTCTACCTCTCCGTCCGCACGGTCGAGACCCATGTGACCCGGCTGCTGCAGCGGACCGGGGCGGCGGACCGGGGCGCCCTGGCGTCGTACCTCACGCAGTGACGGCTCAGGGAGTGACGGGCGGGCGCGCGGCCAGGCCGAGGTCGACGACGTCCTCGATCCGCTCGCACCACCACGACCGGGCGGTGTCGTGGGCGCCGGGGGCCATCGCGTCGTGGAGCGCTCGGGAGGCGTCGTCGGCGTACCCGTCCTCGACCTCGACGACGACATAGCAGCGGTCGTGGGCGCCGGTCAGCAGCCAGCGGCTGGTCGCGAACCCGGGGAGCCGGCGCAGCCAGGGCGCCGCCTCGCCGCGGAGCCGGACCAGGACGTCCTCGCTCCGCTCGGGAGTGAGGTCGAGCGTCACCAGCAGCGTCGTCATGGCTCCACTGTCGGGGCCGCGGCGGGCCCGCTACATCCGTGGCGGGCACGGACTCAACGATCGGCCCGGACGACCGGCCGGTCGCCGATGACTTTTGTCGGTGGTGGGGGTCACAGTGGGGAGACAGGGACGACGAGCTGGAGGCTGGGATGACGACGATCCTCATGGTGGGGACACGCAAGGGACTGTGGGTGGGCCGCTCGGACGACCGGGAGGACTGGTCGTTCACCGGGCCGCACCACGACATGGAGGAGGTCTACTCCTGCCTCGTCGACACCCGGGGGAGTGCGCCACGGCTCTTCGCCGGCGCCTCCTCCAGCTGGCTCGGCCCGCAGCTGCGGTGGTCCGACGACCTCGGCGAGACCTGGCAGGAGACCCCCAACGGCGCGATCCGCTTCCCCGAGGGAGCCGGCGCGACGGTGGAGCGGATCTGGCAGGTCGTGCCCGGCGCCGGTGAGGGCGTCCTGCACGCCGGCACGGAGCCGGGGGCGGTGTTCACCTCCCGCGACGGCGGGGCGACCTTCGCCCTCGAGGAGGGGCTGTGGAACCACCCCCACCGTGCGGAGTGGGGCGCCGGCTTCGGCGGCCAGGCCTTCCACACCGTCCTCCCGCACCCCAGCGACCCGTCGTCGATGACGGTGGCGATCTCGACCGGCGGCGTCTACCGCACGACCGACGGCGGAGCCTCCTGGGAGCCGCGCAACCAGGGCATCCGCGCCGACTTCCTGCCCGAGGACCAGCGCTACCCGGAGTTCGGCCAGTGCGTCCACAAGGTCACCCGTCACCCGTCGCGGCCCGAGCGGCTCTACGCCCAGAACCACGGCGGCGTCTACCGCTCCGACGACGAGGGCGGCTCGTGGACGTCCATCGGCGACGACCTGCCGAGCGACTTCGGCTTCCCGATCGTCGTCCACCCGCACCAGCCGGACACGATCTGGGTCTTCCCGCTCGGCGGCGGCGACCGGCGCTACCCGCCCGGCGCCGAGCCGCGGGTGTGGCGCTCCGACGACGCGGGCGAGTCCTGGACGCCGTACGGCAAGGGCCTGCCGGAGGCGTTCTACGTCGGCGTCATGCGCGACGCGATGTGTGCCGACTCCCACGACCCGGCCGGGCTCTACTTCGGGGCCCGCAACGGCTCGGTCTGGGCCTCCGCCGACGACGGCGAGTCGTGGCGCCAGATCGCGGCCGACCTGCCCGACGTGATGTCGGTCAAGGCCGGCGTCGCCTGACGCCGATCCTCAGTAGCGTTCGCACCATGCCTGCGTTCTCGCACACCTACTCCACGACCATCGACGCCCCGCCCGCCGTGGTCCACGGCCTGGTCGCCGACTTCCACGAGTGGCGCGCCTGGTCGCCGTGGGAGGACCTCGACCCCGACCTGCACCGTGTGTACGACGGCGCCGGGGTCGGGGCGTCGTACGCCTGGTCCGGCAACAAGAAGGCCGGCGAGGGGTCGATGACCTTCACCTCGATCACCCCGGAGCAGGTGGTCGTCGACCTCGAGTTCCTCAAGCCGTTCAAGGCCAGCAACGTGGTCACCTTCGACCTCGCCCCCGCGGGCGAGGGCACCAGGGTGGCATGGACGATGGCCGGCCAGCGCAACCTGGCGTTCGCGGTGCTGGGGAAGCTGTTCTTCGACAAGGCGATCGGCAGGGACTTCACGAAGGGGCTGGCGTCGCTGAAGGCGGCTGCCGAGGCCGCGTGAGTTTCACCGGCCGGCCGGTGAAACTCACGGTTGGACGACGAAGTTTCATCGTCCAAGCGTGAGTTTCGTCGTCCAGGTGCGGGAGTTTCACCGGTCGGCCGGTGAATCTCCCGCCACAGGCCGAGCCGTACCCTTGACCCATGCCCACCCTCCGCTCCGCGACGTCCACCTCGGGCCGCAACATGGCCGGCGCGCGTGCCCTCTGGCGCGCCACCGGCATGACCGACTCGGACTTCGGCAAGCCGATCATCGCCATCGCGAACTCCTTCACCGAGTTCGTCCCCGGACACGTCCACCTGCGTGACCTCGGGAAGATCGTGGCGGAGTCGGTCGTGGCGTCCGGTGGCGTGGCCAAGGAGTTCAACACGATCGCCGTCGACGACGGCATCGCGATGGGCCACGGCGGCATGCTCTACTCGCTGCCCAGCCGCGAGCTGATCGCGGACGCGGTCGAGTACATGGTGCAGGCGCACTGTGCCGACGCCATCGTGTGCATCTCCAACTGCGACAAGATCACCCCGGGCATGCTGCTGGCGGCCCTGCGGCTCAACATCCCGGTCGTGTTCGTGTCCGGCGGCCCGATGGAGGCCGGCAAGACCACCGCCATCGAGGGCATCGTCCACAGCAAGCTCGACCTGGTCGACGCGATGGTGGCCTCCGCCAACGACGCAGTCACCGACGAGCAGCTCGACACCATCGAGCGCTCGGCCTGCCCGACCTGCGGCTCCTGCTCGGGCATGTTCACGGCCAACTCGATGAACTGCCTCACCGAGGCGATCGGCCTCTCGCTGCCGGGCAACGGCTCGACCCTGGCCACGCACGCCAAGCGCCGTGCGCTCTTCGAGGAGGCCGGCCGGGTCGTGATGGACCTGTGCCGCCGCTACTACGAGCAGGACGACGAGTCGGTCCTGCCGCGCAACATCGCCAGCCGGTCGGCGTTCGAGAACGCCGTCGCCCTCGACGTCGCCATGGGCGGCTCGACCAACACCGTGCTCCACCTGCTGGCGGCCGCCCGCGAGGCGGAGCTCGACTTCGACGTCCACGACATCGACGCGATCTCGCGCCGCGTCCCGTGCCTGTCCAAGGTGGCGCCGAACTCCCCGAAGTTCCACATGGAGGACGTCCACCGCGCCGGCGGCATCCCCGCGCTCCTCGGCGAGCTGCGCCGTGGCGGCGCGCTCAAGGAGGACGTGCACTCGGTTCACTCGCCCGACCTCGACGCGTGGCTCGGGAAGTGGGACATCCGCGGCGAGGACCCGTCGCCCGAGGCGCTGGAGCTCTTCCAGGCCGCGCCCGGCGGCGTGCGTACGACGGAGCCGTTCTCCACCGAGAACCGCTGGGGCACGCTCGACACCGACGCCGCCGAGGGCTGCATCCGCGACTTCGAGCACGCCTACTCCGCCGACGGCGGGCTGGCGATCCTGACCGGCAACATCGCGGTCGACGGCTGCGTCGTGAAGACCGCCGGCGTGCCCGACGACTGCCTGGTCTTCCAGGGCACGGCGATCGTCTTCGAGTCCCAGGACGCGGCGGTCGAGGGGATCCTCGGCAAGAAGGTCGAGGAGGGCCACGTGGTGGTCATCCGCTACGAGGGCCCCAAGGGCGGCCCCGGCATGCAGGAGATGCTCTACCCGACGGCCTTCCTGAAGGGTCGTGGGCTCGGCCAGAAGTGCGCGCTGATCACCGACGGGCGCTTCTCCGGCGGCACCAGCGGCCTGTCCATCGGCCACATCTCGCCCGAGGCGGCCGGCGGCGGCCTGATCGCGCTGATCGACGACGGCGACCCGATCTCGATCGACATCCCCAACCGGTCGATCCACCTCGACGTCGACGAGCACACGCTGTCCGAGCGCCGGGTGCTGCAGGAGAAGCGGGACCGGCCCTGGACCCCGCAGGACCGCCAGCGGCCGGTGTCGGCAGCGCTGCGGGCCTACGCGTCGATGGCCACCGCGGCCTCCGACGGCGCCTACCGGCGGGTTCCGGACTGACGGTCCGGCGGGCGGGGGCGACGCCCTAACCTTGGGACATGAGCGACGCCCCCGACATCAAGCCCCGTTCGCGCGACGTCACCGACGGCCTCGAGAAGGCCGCCGCCCGGGGGATGCTCCGCGCGGTCGGCATGGGCGACGCGGACTTCGCGAAGTCGCAGATCGGCGTCGCGTCCAGCTGGAACGAGATCACCCCCTGCAACCTGTCCCTCGACCGGCTCGCCAAGGCGGTCAAGAACGGCGTGCACGCGGCCGGCGGCTACCCGCTGGAGTTCGGGACGATCTCGGTGTCCGACGGCATCTCGATGGGCCACGAGGGGATGCACTTCTCGCTGGTCTCGCGGGAGGTCATCGCCGACTCCGTCGAGGTCGTGATGAACGCCGAGCGCCTCGACGGCTCGGTCCTGCTCGCGGGCTGTGACAAGTCGCTGCCGGGGATGCTGATGGCGGCCGCGCGGCTCGACCTCGCCAGTGTCTTCCTGTACGCCGGCTCGATCATGCCCGGACAGGTCGACGGCCGCGACGTGACGATCATCGATGCCTTCGAGGCCGTCGGTGCGTGCCTCGCCGGCAAGATCACCCGCGAGGAGGTCGACCGCATCGAGCGCGCGATCTGCCCGGGCGAGGGTGCCTGCGGCGGCATGTACACCGCCAACACCATGGCCTCGGTCGGCGAGGCCCTGGGCATGTCGCTGCCGGGCAGCGCCGCCCCGCCGGCGGTGGACCGGCGCCGCGACGGCTTCGCGCACCGGTCGGGGGAGGCCGTGGTGAACCTCCTGCGCCAGGGGATCACCGCCCGCCAGATCATGACGCGCGAGGCGTTCGAGAACGCGATCGCCGTGGTGATGGCCCTCGGCGGCTCCACCAACGCCGTCCTCCACCTGCTGGCGATCGCCAACGAGGCGGAGGTCGAGCTGACCCTCGACGACTTCAACCGGATCGGCGACAAGGTGCCGCACCTGGCGGACATGAAGCCGTTCGGCAGGTACGTCATGAACGACGTCGACAAGATCGGCGGCATCCCGATGGTGATGCGGGCCCTGCTCGACGCGGGGCTCATGCACGGCGACTGCCTGACCGTGACCGGGAAGACGATGGCCGAGAACCTCGACGAGCTCGCCCCGCCGGCGGTCGACGGCACGGTCATCCGTCCGCTCGACGCCCCGATCCACAAGAGCGGCGGCCTGACCATCCTCAAGGGCTCCCTCGCCCCGGAGGGCGCGGTCGTCAAGAGCGCCGGCTTCGACGACTCGGTCTACAGCGGCACCGCCCGCGTCTTCGACGGCGAGCGGGCGGCCATGGACGCCCTCGAGGAGGGCCGGATCGTCTCCGGCGACGTCGTCGTCATCCGCTACGAGGGTCCCAAGGGCGGCCCGGGCATGCGCGAGATGCTGGCCATCACCGGTGCGATCAAGGGCGCCGGGCTCGGCAAGGACGTCGTGCTGGTGACCGATGGCCGGTTCTCGGGTGGCACCACCGGTCTGTGCGTCGGGCACATCGCTCCCGAGGCCGTGGACGGTGGCCCGATCGCGTTCGTCCGCGACGGCGACCGGATCACCCTCGACGTCGCCAACCGCACCCTCGAGCTCGCGGTCGACGAGGCCGAGCTCGCGGCGCGCCGGGCCGGCTGGGAGCCGCTGCCGCCCAAGTACACCCGCGGCGTCCTCGGCAAGTACGCCAGGACCGTCCAGTCCGCCGCCGTCGGCGCCGTGACGTCGTAGGACCGGCCGATGAAGATCCACTCCCGCGTCACCGGCCGCCTCCTCGACTTCGTCGAGAGCCAGCGGATGTTCTTCGTGGCGACCTCGCCGCTCGCCGAGGACGGCCACGTCAACCTCTCGCCCCGCGGCATCCCGGGCACCTTCCGGATGCTCGACGAGCACACCTTCGCCTGGCTCGACACCTCGGGGAGCGGCAGCGAGACCATCGCCCACCTGCGCGAGAACGGTCGCGTCACGGTCATGTTCTGCGCCTTCGAGGGGGCGCCCAATATCGTCCGCTTCCACGGCCGCGGCCGGGTCGTCACGCGCTACGACGACGAGTACGTCCTGCTCGAGCCGCTCTTCGTCGATCTGCCGGGCGCCCGAGCCGTGATCGTCGTCGACATCGAGCGGATCTCCGACTCCTGCGGCTTCGGCGTGCCCCTGATGGAGTACGCCGGCGAGCGGGACCTGCTGCAGCCGTACTTCGAGCGCAAGGGGATCGAGGGCTCGGCCGACTACCGCCGCCGCAAGAACCGCACCAGCATCGACGGCCTGCCCGCCTTCGACTTCGACCCGCTGGGCGAGTGGTCGACCGTCGAGGGGTTGCGCACGATCCGGGACCGGTTGGCGGCGCAGATCGAGGGGTGGCGCTTCCCGGTCTCCTTCGGCCTCGCGCTGGACGGTGAGCCGGGCCTGGTCAACCGGCCCGGTGGCGTCCACGGCCTGCCTGCCGTGGTCCTGGCGACCGTGCTGAAGCACGACGGGTCCACGGCGAGCCTGGAGGTCAGCGCCGAGCAGCTCGACGAGGCGA
The DNA here is from genome assembly GCF_057586415.1 of Nocardioides sp. SRI_004. NCBI lineage: Bacteria > Bacillati > Actinomycetota > Actinomycetes > Propionibacteriales > Nocardioidaceae > Nocardioides > Nocardioides sp. SRI_004. The sequence continues at coordinate 6,962 of NZ_JBYCZV010000017.1, read as the reverse complement.
TCACCGCGCTGTCGCCGGCGGAGGCGTGCACGGCCGTCGAGCACCCCAACCTGGCCGACTGGCGGGACCTTCGTGACCGGCTCGGCACGGACGGGGGCACCGTGACGGCCGTGTTCGTGCGCTCCGCCGACGACCCCGTCACCTCCGACGTCGACGCCCGGCTCCGCGACCGCTGGTGACCCCGTGGTGACCAACGCCTTCGGGCAGGCCGTCGGCGACGAGGTCCCCGGCTGGGAGCCGCGTCCGTGGCCGGAGCCGGTCACGATCACCGGCCGCTACGTCGAGCTGCGCCCGCTCTCGTCCGCCCAGTACGCCGACCTCCACGCCGCGACCTGCGGGCCCGACGACGGAGACCTCTGGACCTACCGGCCGATCCCGCGCCCGACCACGCTCGCGGAGCTGTGGATGCACCTCGCCGCCCACCTCGACGACCCCGCGCTGGTGACCTTCGCGCTGGTGCCGCTGGAGGGGGAGCGGGCGGGGAGGGCGACCGGCCTGGCGTCGTACACGCGCATCGAGCCGGGGCACGGACAGGTGGAGGTCGCGGGGGTGCTCCTCGGGAAGGCGTTGCAGCGCACCCGCGCGGCCACCGAGGCGATCCACCTGCTGATGGCGCACGCGTTCGACGAGCTCGGCTACCGCCGCTTCGAGTGGAAGTGCGACAGCCTCAACGAGCCCTCGCGGCGGGCCGCCCTGCGCCTCGGCTTCGTCGAGGAGGGCCGCTTCCGCAACCACATGGTCACCCAGGGCCGCAACCGCGACACGGACTGGTTCTCGGTCACCGACGCGGAGTGGCCGGCCGTGCGCGCAGCGCACCAGCGCTGGCTCGACCCCGCCAACTTCGACGACGCCGGCGTGCAGCGGACCTCGCTCGCGGCCCGGCGCTAGCGACCCAGCTGCGCCAGCACCGACCGCGCCTGGGAGCGGGCTCCGGCGGCGTTCGGGTGGGCGGGTACGGCGACGGCGAGGTCGTTGAGCGAGACGATGCCCAGGCCCTCGACATACCGGGTCAGTGGACCGGTGCACACGTGGTGCCCCGTGCTCAGCGGGTGCGTGTCGACGAGCTCGGCGCCGCCGCGGCGAGCCGCCTCGGCGAGCATGTCGTTGAGCTTCACGAAGACCGAGTGCAGGTAGGCCATGTCGGTGTTGGTGATCGGCACGATCGGCCAGCAGCCGCGCTCGGGGATCGCGTCCAGGTAGTTGACCAGCAGCACGCGCGCGTGCGGCGAGCGGCGCCTGATCTCCTTGAGCGCCTCGACGACCTTGTCCTCGGAGGCGGCGACGTTCTCGGCCAACCGGTCGACGCCCCCGGCGGTGAAGCGCTCCTTGCACGCGCCGAGCGGCAGCGTCGACTCGTCGATGAGCGGGATGATGTCGGGCAGCGGCAGCCTCGGCGCGGGCAGGCTGACCGGGCTGGCGGAGATGCAGCTCATCGCGCCGCTCGCGACCTCCGCGTCGTTGCCGCCGATGCCGACCGTGACCAGGTCCGTCGTGGGCGTGAGCCGGTCGAACTGCGGCGGGTTGACCCCGCCCATCGGCAGCTCCTGCGGCTGCGTGAAGTGCTCGGTCGTCGCCGAGCCGCAGGTGGCGTCGCGGAAGGTCGTGACGCCGAGCGCCTTCGCGACCAGCTTCGGGTAGTTGGTGTGCGACTGGAAGCAGTCCACGGGCGCGTGGGTCGCGTCCGGGAAGCCGTTGCGGTCGAAGAGGACCACGTCGGCGGACCAGGAGTCACCCAGCGCGACGTACTCCGTGTACGACGCCGCGGGCTCCGCGTGCGCCACGGGAGCGTCGCCGCCGGCGACAGCCGGGGCGAGTGCGAGGGAGGTGAGCGCGGCCACGACGGCAGCGGTGCGGGCAGCCGGACGGGTGGGGGGACGGCGTCGGAGCATGCCCGGTCCAACGAGCCGGAGTGACCGCCGTCACTCGTGTCGACGAGCTGCGCGAGCGATGTCGGCGTGCCGTGGCACTGTCGAGGACATGGACCAGCGGATCAGCTTCGTCACCCTCGCTGTCGCGGACATCGACGTCACCCGCCGCTTCTACGTCGACGGGCTCGGCTGGACCCCCGAGCTCGACGTGCCGGGGGAGGTGATCATGTTCCGGGCCGGCGAGCACCTCGTGCTCTCGCTGTGGGAGCGCAGCCACTTCGAGGCCGAGGTCGGCGCGCTGATGACCGGCCACGGCGTCGCGCCGATCACCATCGCCCACAACCTCGCCACGCCCGAGGCCGTCGATGCCGTGCTGTCGACCGCCCGCGCCGCCGGCTCGCCCCACGTCGAGGAGGCCGTACGGCGCGACTGGGGCGGCTACACCGGGTTGTTGGAAGACGGAACCCCGAGGTTCGTTCACGGGTACTCGGGCTACTTCTCAGACCCGGACGGCTACCGATGGGAGATCGCCTACAACCCGGACCCGAAACTAGGTGCGATTGTGCTGCCGGATTAGGCACGATCACTCCATGGACGATTCCGGGCTGGCCGCTGTGCTCGTGGGTGAAAGGATCACCGCCGTCGCGTTCGTACATGACTTCATCGAGGTGCACTTCGGCGATATCGTTCTGACCGGCTATACGAAGCCGTTTGGAATGATCGCGTGTTGGGGCGTAGGTGAGAAGACGCTGCCCTATCTGATCGGTAAGCGGGTTGATCATGTAGAGGTCGTTCCGGATCGCTACGTCGCAATCGACTCGGGAGAGAACCGTCTCGCGTTCCCGCTGGACGAGGACGCCCGGGTCGGCCCAGAGGCAGTGCGCCTGTACGCGCCGGGCATCGCCGAACTCGACCAGCAGTCGAAGCACTGGGTCTGGTGACTTGTGGTGACGGATGACGATGAACTCACGGACGGACACATCATTGAGGTGATCGCCAGCAACGAACGTCTCCGCACTGGTCCCTTTCGATGGCGATGTTCGTGCGGCGCAGGGGGAGGCGGGCAATGGCGAGCCTCGGCGCAGGAGGCGCAGAAGGCTGCCGACAAGCACCTGAGAAGAGTCCTCGGATAGGCCGACAGGTCCGGGTATGACCGGGTTCTTGGCAGACCGAACCACCCCGAGATTCGTTCACGGGTACGCGGGCGATTGCTCAGACCCGGGCGGGTGCCGGTGGGGAGGTCCCCTTCAACCCAGACCCCAGTCTGGGCGGATCGTCTTGCCGGGGTAGAGCGCCGCAGGTCGCGAAAACTCGGCTACTCCGACGGTGGACCGCTCAGCGGGCGCGGCAAGTCCGACGACGGCATCCATGAGCCTCCGTCGGCACGATTCCAGACGAAACCCTCGGGATCGGCAACGGCGGCCGCGACGCCAGAACGGCCATGCTTGTAGAACTTCGGCATGGTGTACGGGCTCCACAGCCCGATCTGCTCCATCCGTTGCTCTACCGCCTCCGGCGTGGGAGCGAAGATAAGTGCCGACACTAGGTCGCAGCCGTCGATCGGCTCTCCTCCCGAAACCCAGCCGACCACGCCGTCCTGCACCGGCACGAACCACGTGCGCTGATGGCGACGCCACATGGTGCGATCCTAGCCACGGATCGATCCAGGACTCGGTTCGATCGTCCTAGCGCGTTGTACTCAAGTGCCAATCGCCTTTCGGTGATGCTGACCGGGCGATTTTGCCGGTTCAGTCTGGATCTGCCCCCGCATTTCCGGTCGAAATCGCCTGGTTAGCGCTGTTCGGCCGCCATGCTGTCGGCATGCTGTTCCTGCTCGACAGCAACATCGCGATCAAGAGTGATCCGCTGTCCATAACGGTCGAGCCGGACGCTGCCCTCGCGATGGAGTTCCACCGGCTGGCCACGACCCATCACCACGACCTCCGGGTGCATCCCGCCTCGCTGGACGACTTTGCGCGGATTAAGGATGCAGCGAAGCGATCGGCACGCTTGACCGTGTTCGAGCGGTACGAGCGCGTCGTGAGTCCTCCCGCGATCAGTGACGACCAGCGGGCCGAACTTGGTGTGCCAACTCCTGGCTCGAACGACGATGTCGATCAACACCTGCTCGCCGCCGTTTTGGGACACGCGGTGGGCTATCTGGTCACACAGGATCAAGGCATCCATTCGAAGGCCCATCGGCTCGGCATCGGTGACCGGGTCCTGACCCTTGCGGACGCGATCGCGTTCCTCCGTAATTTGCACCCGGCGCCTCCGACTCCTCCGCCGTCGGTTCGCCGGGTGAAGGCCCACGAGCTGAGGCTGGATGACGAGATCTTCGACGGTCTTCGCCAGGACTACGGAGGGGCGGCCTTCGATAGGTGGTTTCAGGAGAAGGCCGCGCAAGGTGGGCGGGACGCGCTCCTAATCGATGGACAGAACGATGCACACGCTGCGATCGCGCTGCTCAAGATTGAACCAAGCGGAGAGCACGGAGTTCCTGGCCCGCTGTTGAAGATCAGTACCTTCAAGGTCGCTTCAAACTACAGCGGGCAGAAGTACGGAGAGTTGCTCCTCAAGGCCATCTTTGAACAAGCCCACACCGACGAGATGGCGGGCATCTTCGTCACGGTCTTTGCCAAGCAGCAGGCGCTGATCGACTTGCTCGATGACTTCGGGTTCAGGGTGCAGCCTGTCACGACCGACGCAGGCGAGTTGGTTCTGGCGAAAGATCTGCGAGGGTCCCTCGCACCTGCCTCGATGTCTCCACTTGAGTTCCACGTGACGCATGGGCCGCCCGCACTGCGGATGGTCGGGGTGCAACCCTTTCTGGTGCCGATCGAGCCGCGTTGGCATCAGGTGCTGTTTCCGGATGCCGAGCCATTCGATCCGCAGGGAGGTCTCTTCCCGGAACTGCTGGGACACCAGACTCAGCCGTTCGGAAACGCGCTCCGGAAGGCGTATCTCTGCAACTCGCCGACCCGCCTCCTCGTGCCGGGATCTCCGTTGCTGTTTTATCGGAGTCACGATGAGAAGGCGGTCTTTGTGGTGGGTGTGTGTGAGCAGACGTACGTCAGCCGAGACCCCGCCGAGATCGCGGCGTTGGTCGGTCGGCGGACGGTCTACTCCTACGCGCAGATCGAGGATCGTGTGCGGAACGGAGAGGTCCTAGTCGTGTTGTTTCGACAGGACCGGGTTCTAAGGGAGGACCCCATCACGCTGGAAGACCTGAAACGGGCGGGCGTCGCACGGACCTGGCCACAAGCAATCACACGCACGCGACCCGAAGGAGCGCAATGGCTTCGGCAGCGATTGGGCGCGTAGCACTGTTCTCGATCCACCCGCAGTACGCCGAGGCGATTCTGGCTGGGACCAAGTCGGTCGAGTTCCGTCGGACGCCGCTCGCCGATGACGTAACGCACGTCGTTGTCTACGCGACGGCCCCGACGAAGATGGTGGTGGGCATCTTCGAAGTAGACGGGGTCGAGGCACTCAGTCCGTCGAGTGCTTGGCGCAAGTACAGCGATGTCGGTGCAATCGAGAAGACCGCCTTCAACGCTTACTACGCCGGTGCTGCCACTGCACACGTGATCAAGGTCCGGCGTGTGCAGCGCCTCGCCTCGCCCCTACCGCTCTCCGAGATCGACCCGACTCTCAGACCGCCGCAGTCATTCCAGTACTTGGCTGCGGACGTGATTGGTTCGATTGCTCCGGAGCGGTCACTGGCTCGCGGGGCAGCGAAACTCGGGCGTGGGATCGGCCGGATCCTCAGGAACGGCTCGGAGGCTGCGCCCGTCGGCTGACGCGGCCGCATCGGCTTACCAAGATTCTGTAGCCACGAAGGGTCTCAAGGAGACGGTTCGCGGCGGCGTGTGGTTCACCAGCAGGAACGGCGGCCATTCCCGCGTGTTTCACGAGGTGCCGGCCCTGCTGCTGATTGATTGGCGCAACAAGTGAGATGTAGTCGGCTTCTAGTTCGGCGGACCAGTCGTGGCAGAGGCTTCTGGTGGGAGATCGCGTTCAACCCCGACCCGGGGCTGTCGGCGATCGTGCTGCCCGACTGACCTCAGCCGACCAGCGACCCCACCTGCCGCAGCACGTCGAGCAGCGGCACCAGCGCCGGCGACGGGTTGCCCGCGCGGTGCACGGCGGCCAGGTCGCGGTGCATCGGCGGCTCGAAGCTGCGGGCGACGACGCCGGGCAGCGGGTCGCGGGAGCGGTCGACGCTGTGCCAGATGCACGACGCGAGGCCGTGGCTGACGGCGGCGAGCCACGCGTTGCGCTCGTCGGTCTCGACCGCCACCTCGGGGGTGACGCCGCACCGGGCGAAGAAGCCGTCGAGTGCCTCGCGCCGGGCCGTGCCCGCGGTCGGCAGCACGAGGGGCAGGCCGGCGAGGTCGGCGAAGGTCACCCGCTCAGGCAGGTCGGTCGCGGCGGGGGAGTAGAGCCGGACCTCGGCCCGGCCGATGCCGGACACGGTCAGCCCGGTGGTCACGGCGCTGTCGCAGATGCCGAGGTCGGCGCGACCGGCCTCGACCAGGTCGACCACCTCGTTCGACGACGCGCACCCCACCAGCCGCGTCGGTACGACGACGCCGTGGTCGCGCAGCGCGGCTAGGATCGGGATCGCCATCGCCGCCTGCAGGGTCGGCGACGCCGCGATGACCAGGGGAGCGGCGGGATCGGCACTGGTCGCGGCGGTGCGCAGGGCGTCGATGCTGGCCAGCACCTCGCGGACCCGCCGGACGAACGACTCCCCGTCGGCCGTGAGGGCGACGCCGCGCCCGGACCGTTCGAACAGGGTGGTCCCGAGCTCGCGCTCGAGCTGGCGCACGGCGCGGCTCAGGGCGGGCTGGGCCACCGGGACCGCCGCCGCGGCCGCGGTCATGCTGCCGTGCTCGGCCGTCGCGACGACGTACCGCAGCTGCTGGATGTTCACCGTCCGCCTCCTCTCTCCCGGGCATGCCGAACGGGTCTTGGACGTCGTGTGACGCCCGCCACGAATCTAGAACGCGTTCCACTTCCTTCGCACCCCGTTCGAGGAGTCGTCATGCGTGTTCCGTCCGTGTCCCCGCGCCGGGCCCCGCGCCTCGC
>NZ_JBYCZV010000016.1:0-136169 GCF_057586415.1 Nocardioides sp. SRI_004 | reverse complement strand
GCGTCGCGAGCTGCGGTTCGTGCCCACTCGAGGGGGTCAGCTCACGCCGCGTCGGCGTCAGGCGCGGCTGAGGACCCAGACGGCGTACAGGTCGTCGACCGGCCGCAGGTCGTAGCCGCCGAACCGGTGGTCGACCCGCAGCCCGGCGGCGGTCGCGTCCGCGACGAACTCGTCCGGCGGGTAGGTGCGCGCGCTCGCCGGTCCGCCCTGCAGGTGGAAGCCGGCGAGGATCCGCCCGCCCGGCGCGAGCAGCGAGCCCAGCCGTTCGAGCACGGCCACCTCGGTGTCCTCGGCGAGGAAGGTGAGCACGTTGCCGACGCAGACGACGAGGTCGAAGGCGTCGGGCGCCCCGGCGGCCGCCAGCGCGTCGGGGGAGAGCGCGAGGATCTCCAGCGGCAGCACCTCCAGCCCCGGCCAGGTACGACGGGCCCGCGCGACGAGCGCGGGGTCGGGCTCGGCCGCGACGACCCGGTGCCCGTGGTCCAGCAGGTAGGCGCCGACGCGTCCCATGCCGGCCCCGGCGTCGAGCACGCGGGAGCCGCGGGCCAGCATCGCGTCGGCGAGGCGGGCCTCGCCGAAGACGTCCTCGCCCTGCTCGATCAGCTCGGCGAAGCGCTCCCCGTAGCCGACGTTCTTCGCTCCGCCGAGTGCCCAGCGGGTCGGGGGGAGCGGCTCGCTCACGGCTCGTCGTGCTCGCGCTCGGCGCGGACCAGGCGGCGGCGCTTGCAGTACTCCATCCCGAGCAGCCCGAGGCCGACGCCGGTCAGGCACATCCACAGCAGCCAGGTGCGGCCGTCCTCCTCGAGGCGGCCGTAGAACGGCAGCAGTGCCACGAAGGCGATCGCGAACAGCGCGGTGCCGACCTGGACCGTCCGCACCCCGTCGACGTCGAGGGGCTCGACGGGCGCGATCAGGTAGGTGCGGTTGCCGATCTCGTGCTGGGTCGGCTGGTCGTCGCGGAGCTCCACGGTTCGATCGTAGACCGCGGGGCCGGACCGGCGCAGTCCGGCCGGAATAGTTGCTTGAGGTAATGACTTAGACTAACGACATGCCGACCAGGGAACAGCTGCGCACGAACGTGGGGCTCGCGACCGAGCTCCGGTTCTCGGTGATGCGCCTGCGCCGGAGGCTGGTGCGCGAGCGCCACCCCGACAACGACCTCAGCCTCCCGTCGATGGCGGTGCTCTGGGCGCTCCACCGGCTCGGTGACCTCACCATCGGCGCGCTGGCCAGCCGTGAGCAGGTGCGCCCGCCGAGCATGACCCGCACCGTGAACTGCCTGGCCGACGCGGGCCTGGTCGAGCGGCAGCCCCACCCGACGGACGGCCGACAGGTCGTCGTACGGCTCACGGAGGAGGGGCGCGCGGTGGTCCACGCCGATGCGACCCGCCGTGACCGGTGGCTCTCGCGCCGCCTCGAGGAGCTGACGCCCGCCGAGCGCGACGTCCTGCGCCAGGCCGCCCCCATCCTGCAGCGCATCGCCGCTGCCGACTGACGAACGAAGGAGTCACCACGAGCCCCCGCTTCCGATCCCTCGCCCACCCCAACTACCGCCTCTACTTCGCCGGCAGCCTCGTCTCCAACGTCGGCACGTGGATGCAGCGCGTCGCGCAGGACTGGCTGGTCCTGACCATCCCCGGCAACGGCGGCACCGCGCTCGGCATCACCACCGGGCTCCAGTTCCTGCCCGTGCTCCTGCTCTCGCCGTACGCCGGCGTCATCGCGGACCGCTTCCCGAAGCGCCGGATGCTGCAGGTCACCCAGGCGGTGATGGCGCTCGCCGCGCTCGCCCTCGGTGCGATCGCCGCGCTCGGCGTCGCCGAGACCTGGCACGTCTACCTGCTCGCCTTCGTCTTCGGCATCGGCGCCGCCTTCGACGCGCCGGCCCGCCAGGCCTTCGTCTCGGAGATGGTCGGCGCCGACGACGTGGCCAACGCGGTCAGCCTCAACTCCGCGGCGTTCAACACCGCCCGGCTGATCGGTCCCGGCATCGCCGGCCTCCTGATCGGTATCGGTGGCGGCGGGATGCGCGCGACCGGCTGGGTCATCCTCGCCAACGCCGTCTCGTACGCCGCCGTCATCCTCCAGCTCCGCCGGATGGACCCCGCCGGGCTGCACTCGCCGCGCCCGGCCGGTCGCGAGCCGGGCATGCTCCGCGCAGGCATCGGCTACCTGCGCGGCCAGCCGAAGATGCTGATGATCCTCGTGCTCGTCTTCTTCGTCGGGACCTTCGGCATGAACTTCCAGCTCACCTCGGCCCTCATGGCCACCGACGTGTTCGGCAAGGGCGCCGAGGAGTACGGCGTCCTGGGCTCCTTCCTCGCGATCGGCTCGCTCAGCGGCGCGCTGCTCGCCGCCGGGCGGGCGCGGGTGCGGGTCCGGCTCCTGATGGGGGCGGCCGTCGCGTTCGGCGTGCTCGAGATCGTGGCCGGGTTCGCGCCGTCGTACCTGCTCTTCGTGGTGCTCTGCCCGCTCCTGGGCGTCTCGGTCATCACGGTCCTCAACTCCTGCAACGCCCTGCTCCAGACCGAGTCCGACCCGGCGATGCGCGGGCGGGTGATGGCGATCTACATGACGATCGTCATGGGCGGGACCCCGATCGGCTCGCCGTTCATCGGCTGGATCGGCGAGCAGTACGGCGCCCGGTGGACGCTGGTCGTCGGGGGAGTGCTGGTGCTGGTCGGCGTCGGCCTGGCCGTTCTCGTGAGGAGCCTGGCCGCTGGCCGCGAGCCCTCTGCGCAAGCGGTGCGCGAGCCTGCCATGCTGCCCTCGTGAGCTCTGCGCAGACCGCCCCCGGGACCAGCCCGGTCGACCGCTACTTCCGGATCTCCGAGCGGGGATCCACCGTCGGCCAGGAGGTGCGTGGCGGGGTCGTCACGTTCTTCACGATGGCCTACATCGTGGTGCTGAACCCGCTGATCCTCGGGTTCGCGGCCGATGTCGACGGCAACTACCTCGGCGGCGGCTCGGTGCCGGGCGGCGGCCTGGCGGCCATCGCCGCCGGCACCGCCCTCGTCGCCGGTGTGCTGACGATCCTGATGGGCGTCGTCGCCAACTACCCGCTCGCGCTGGCGACCGGGCTGGGCCTGAACGCCTTCCTCGCCTTCTCGATCGCCGGCCAGATGACCTGGGCCGACGCGATGGGCCTCATCGTCATCGAGGGCGTGCTGATCCTGGTGCTGGTGCTGACCGGCTTCCGGACCGCCGTCTTCCGCGCGGTCCCGGCAGAGCTGAAGGTCGCGATCTCGGTCGGCATCGGGCTGTTCATCGCGCTGATCGGCTTCGTCGACGCGGGCTTCGTGACCCGGATCCCCGGCGGGACCACGGTGCCGGTGCAGCTGGGCAGCGACGGCAACCTCAGCGGCTGGCCCGTGCTCGTCTTCATCGGCGGCCTGCTGCTGATGGTGGCCCTGTGGGTGCGCAAAGTGCGCGGCGCGATCCTGATCTCGATCGTCGTGATGACCGTCGTCGCGGTCGTCGTCGAGGCGATCGGCGACCTCGGCCGCGTCTCGGAGAAGGCCGGCGGCTGGGCGCTGACCGTCCCGGCCTGGCCGGACAGCTTCCACGCCCCCGACTTCGGCACGCTGGGCGAGTTCAACCTGCTCGGCTCCTGGGACCAGGTCGGCGTGGTGACCGTGCTGCTGCTCGTCTTCTCGCTCCTCCTGGCCGACTTCTTCGACACCATGGGCACGATGACGGCCATCGGCGCCGAGGCGAAGCTGCTCGACGAGGAGGGCATGCCGCCGAACGCGGCGCGGATCCTCGCCGTCGACTCGGTCGCCGCGATCGCCGGCGGCGCGGCCGGCGTCTCGTCGAACACGTCGTACATCGAGTCCGCCGCAGGTGTCGGCGAGGGCGCGCGCACCGGCCTCGCCTCGGTCGTGACCGGGCTGCTGTTCCTGCTGACGATCTTCCTGTCGCCGCTCGTGGCGATGATCCCGTCGGAGGCGGCCGTCCCGGCGCTCGTGCTGGTCGGCTTCCTGATGATGCAGCAGGTCACGGGCATCGCGTGGGACGACCTGGAGGTCGCGATCCCGGCCTTCCTGACCATCGTGCTGATGCCGTTCACCTACTCGATCACGGTCGGCATCGGGGCCGGATTCGTGTCCTACGTCTTCCTCAAGCTGGTCCGCGGGAAGGCCGCCGACGTCCACGCGCTGCTGTGGGTCGTCGCGGGCCTGTTCGTGGTCTACTTCGCCATCGACCCGATCACCCGGTGGCTGACCTGAGAGCCGGCCCGCGAACCGGCCGTTCCCGGCGTGACCCGGCATTTTGACCCGCCTATGGGCGGCCGGTAATCTCGATTCTCGTGTCTGGGGCGACCCGGCACGTCCCGCATGCCCTCAGACCAGCCCCGATCCGACGGGGCCATCGGCGGGGGAACCAGCATCCGGCACAGCAGCGAGCAGTACCCCCGAGCCCGGCATGGTGCCGGGCCGAGAGACAACACCGAGAGGGAAGCACAAGAGTGCCCACCATTCAGCAGCTGGTCCGCAAGGGCCGCCAGGACAAGGCGTCGAAGACCAAGACGCCTGCCCTGAAGGGATCGCCTCAGCGGCGCGGTGTCTGCACCCGCGTCTACACCACCACCCCGAAGAAGCCGAACTCCGCCCTCCGCAAGGTCGCCCGCGTGCGCCTGAGCAGTGGCGTCGAGGTCACGGCCTACATCCCGGGTGAGGGTCACAACCTCCAGGAGCACTCGATCGTGCTCGTCCGCGGCGGCCGTGTGAAGGACCTGCCCGGTGTCCGCTACAAGGTCATCCGCGGCGCGCTCGACACGCAGGCCGTGAAGAACCGCAAGCAGGCTCGCAGCCGCTACGGCGCCAAGAAGGAGAAGAGCTGACATGCCGCGCAAGGGCCCCGCTCCGAAGCGCCCCATCGACGTCGACCCGGTCTACGGTTCGCAGCTGGTGAGCCAGCTGGTGTCGAAGGTGCTGCAGGATGGCAAGAAGCAGGTTGCTCAGCGGATCGTGTACGCCGCTCTCGAGGGCACCCGCGAGAAGACCGGCACCGACCCGGTCATCACCCTCAAGCGTGCGCTCGACAACGTGCGCCCCGCGCTCGAGGTCAAGTCCCGCCGCGTCGGTGGTGCGACCTACCAGGTCCCCGTCGAGGTCAAGGGCAACCGTGGCACGACGCTGTCGCTGCGCTGGCTCGTGGGCTACGCCCAGGAGCGTCGCGAGAAGACGATGGCCGAGCGCCTGCAGAACGAGATCCTCGACGCCGCCAACGGCCTCGGTGCCGCTGTGAAGAAGCGCGAGGACACCCACAAGATGGCCGAGTCCAACAAGGCCTTCGCCCACTACCGCTGGTGATCTCGTCGGAGCGGGCCCGCCACCGCGGCGCCCGCTCCGGCACCCACCGGTTCCATCCCCTTACCTAAGGAACGCTGACTCACGTGGCAGTCGACATCACGACGGACCTGAACGTCGTCCGCAACATCGGCATCATGGCGCACATCGACGCCGGCAAGACCACCACCACCGAGCGCATCCTGTTCTACACCGGCATCTCCTACAAGATCGGTGAGGTCCACGACGGCGCTGCCACGATGGACTGGATGGAGCAGGAGCAGGAGCGCGGCATCACGATCACGTCGGCCGCGACGACCTGCTGGTGGAAGAAGCACCAGATCAACATCATCGACACCCCGGGCCACGTGGACTTCACGGTCGAGGTCGAGCGCTCGCTGCGCGTCCTCGACGGTGCCGTCGCGGTCTTCGACGGTGTCGCCGGCGTGGAGCCCCAGTCGCAGACCGTGTGGCGCCAGGCCAACAAGTACGCCGTCCCGCGGATGTGCTTCGTCAACAAGCTCGACCGGACCGGTGCGGACTTCTACCGCGTCGTCGACTCGATCGTGCAGAAGCTCAACTCGACCCCGCTGGTCCTCCAGATCCCGATCGGTGCCGAGGGCGACTTCATCGGCGTCGTCGACCTGGTCGAGATGAACGCCAAGGTCTGGCGCGGCGAGACCGCCCAGGGCGAGGACTACGTCGTCGAGGAGATCCCCGCCGACCTCGCCGACAAGGCCGCCGAGTACCGCGAGAAGCTCGTCGAGACCCTCGCCGAGGCCGACGACGACATCATGGAGGTCTACCTCGAGGACGGCGACACGTTCGACGTGCCGACCCTCAAGGCCGCCATCCGTCGCGCGACCCTGGCCGACAAGGTCAACCCGATCCTCACCGGCACCGCGTTCAAGAACAAGGGCGTGCAGCCCCTGCTCGACGCGATCGTCGACTACCTCCCCTCGCCGCTCGACGTGGACGCCATCGTCGGCCACAAGCCGGGTGCCGAGGAGACCGAGGAGAACGAGATCTCGCGCAAGCCCTCCAGCGAGGAGCCGCTGTCCGCGCTCGCGTTCAAGATCGCCGCCGACCCGCACCTGGGCAAGCTGACCTTCGTCCGCGTCTACTCGGGCAAGCTCGAGGCCGGCGCGACCGTGCTCAACGCGAGCAACGGCCGCAAGGAGCGGATCGGCAAGGTCTACCAGATGCACGCCAACAAGCGTGAGGAGATCGCGTCGGTCGGCGCCGGCCAGATCGTCGCCGTCATGGGCCTCAAGGACACCCGGACCGGTCACACCCTCTCCGACACGGCCAAGCCGGTCGTGCTGGAGTCGATGACCTTCCCGGCGCCGGTGATCTCGGTCGCCATCGAGCCGAAGACGAAGGCCGACCAGGAGAAGCTCGGCGTCGCCATCGGCCGTCTCGCCGAGGAGGACCCGACCTTCGTCGTCAAGACCGACGAGGAGACCGGCCAGACCATCATCTCCGGCATGGGCGAGCTCCACCTGGAGATCCTCGTCGACCGGATGAAGCGCGAGTTCAAGGTCGAGGCGACCGTCGGCAAGCCGCAGGTCGCCTACCGCGAGACCATCCGCGGCACCGTCTCGAACCACAGCTACACCCACAAGAAGCAGACCGGTGGGTCGGGCCAGTTCGCGAAGGTCGTCATCTCGCTGGAGCCGAACATCGACCCCGAGACCGGTCTCGGTGCGGGCTACGAGTTCGTCAACAACGTCACCGGTGGTCGCGTCCCGCGCGAGTACATCCCGTCCGTCGACAACGGCGGCCAGGAGGCCATGGAGTTCGGCGTCCTCGCCGGCTACCCGATGGTCGACGTGAAGTTCACCCTCGAGGACGGCGCCTACCACGACGTCGACTCGTCCGAGCTCGCGTTCAAGATCGCCGGCATCCAGTCGTTCAAGGAGGCCGCCCGCAAGGCGAACCCGTGCCTCCTCGAGCCGATGTTCGCCGTCGAGGTCACCACGCCCGAGGACTTCCTCGGCACGGTCATCGGTGACATCAACAGCCGTCGCGGTCAGATCCGCGCGCAGGAGGAGCGTCACGGCGACATCGTCGTGTCCGCCCTCGTGCCGCTGTCCGAGATGTTCGGGTACGTTGGCGACCTGAGGTCCAAGACCTCTGGTCAGGCGTCGTACTCGATGGAGTTCGACTCGTACGCCGAGGTTCCCACGAACATCGCCGACGAGATCATCAAGAAGGCGCGCGGCGAGTAGTCCCCTGGGTCATCGACCCATGGGGGATCTCGACGCAGACCCTCGGCGCACCACCCCTTCAGTACGAGTCAAGTAACAACACATCAGGAGGAGCCCCCAGTGGCTAAGGCGAAGTTCGAGCGGAACAAGCCGCACGTGAACATCGGCACGATCGGTCACATCGACCACGGCAAGACGACGCTGACCGCGGCGATCTCGAAGGTGCTGCACGACAAGTACCCGGACCTCAACGAGGCCTCGCCGTTCGACCAGATCGACAAGGCTCCCGAGGAGCGTCAGCGCGGCATCACGATCTCGATCGCGCACATCGAGTACCAGACCGAGGCGCGCCACTACGCGCACGTCGACTGCCCCGGTCACGCCGACTACATCAAGAACATGATCACCGGTGCTGCCCAGATGGACGGCGCGATCCTGGTGGTCGCCGCGACCGACGGCCCGATGCCGCAGACCCGCGAGCACGTGCTGCTCGCCCGCCAGGTCGGCGTGCCCGCCCTGGTCGTCGCGCTCAACAAGTGCGACATGGTCGACGACGAGGAGCTCATCGAGCTCGTCGAGATGGAGGTGCGCGAGCTCCTCAACGAGTACGAGTTCCCGGGCGACGACGTCCCGGTCGTGCGCGTTGCGGCCTTCCCGGCCCTCAACGGCGACGCCAAGTGGGGCGAGTCGGTTGCCGAGCTCATGTCGGCCGTCGACGAGTACATCCCGCAGCCCGAGCGTGAGGTCGACAAGCCGTTCCTCATGCCCGTCGAGGACGTCTTCACGATCACCGGTCGTGGCACCGTCATCACCGGCCGTATCGAGCGCGGCATCGTCAAGGTGAACGAGGAGGTCGAGATCATCGGCATCCGCGACACCGCGATCAAGACCACCGTCACCGGTGTCGAGATGTTCCGCAAGCTGCTCGACGAGGGCCAGGCCGGTGAGAACGTCGGTCTGCTGCTCCGCGGCACCAAGCGCGAGGACGTCGAGCGCGGCATGGTCGTGGTGAAGCCGGGGACCACCACCCCGCACACCAACTTCGAGGCCAGCGTCTACATCCTCTCGAAGGAGGAGGGCGGCCGTCACACGCCGTTCTTCAACAACTACCGTCCGCAGTTCTACTTCCGGACCACCGACGTGACCGGCGTCGTGACCCTTCCCGAGGGCACCGAGATGGTCATGCCGGGCGACAACACGGACATGACGGTCGAGCTCATCCAGCCGATCGCCATGGACGAGGGTCTGAAGTTCGCGATCCGTGAGGGTGGCCGCACCGTCGGCGCCGGCCGGGTCACGAAGATCACCAAGTGATCTGACCTGCTTCGGGGAAGCCCCCTGCTGCTTCGGCAGCAGGGGGCTTCCTGCATTTCTGCCCGCACGCTCCCAGCCGGGAGAATGTCGGCGTGAACGACGAGCAGGACCACGCGGGCGGCGTACGCCCGGCCCGACCGCACCACAAGCTGACCGAGGACGGGCGGCGGGTGCGGGAGGTGCTGACCTACGCGCGGCGGGGGAGCCGGTTCTCGCCGAAGCAGCAGGCTGCCTGGGACGAGTACGCCGACCGGTGGGTCGTGCCGGACGAGGCGGTCGACGAGCCGGGGTTCAGCTGGACCACCTGGTTCGGGCGGGAGGCGCCGCTCATCGTCGAGATCGGCGGCGGCGTCGGCGAGGCGACCGCGGCCCTGGCGGCCGCCCGGCCGTCGTACAACGTCCTCTCGCTGGAGGTGTGGCGCCCGGGTGTCGCCGAGAGCCTCGGGCGGGTCGCCGAGGCGGGCGCCGACAACGTCCGCTTCTGCGGCGTGGACGCCGTGTGGACGCTGGAGAACCTGCTGGCCGAGGGCAGCATCAGCGAGCTGTGGACCTTCTTCCCGGACCCCTGGCACAAGACCCGCCACCACAAGCGGCGGCTCGTCGTCCCGGAGTACGCGCGCCTGGTGGCCACGCGGCTCGTGCCGGGTGGCCTGTGGCGGCTCGCGACGGACTGGGCCGACTACGCCGAGCAGATGGTGGAGGTGCTCGACGCCGAGCCGCTGGTCGAGGGTGGTGTCGTCGAGCGCTGGGCCGAGCGGCCGGTCACCAAGTTCGAGCGCAAGGGCATCGCGAAGGAGCGCACGATCACCGACCTGGCCTACCGTCGCGTCACCTGACATTAACGTTCGCGCACCGGCGTGGCGCGCGAAACGGACATCCCCCGGGCGTACTTTCCGATCAGTGGCAGGTGGGGAAGCCGGCCACATCGGGAGGCCCGACGTGACGATTCACGACTGCGCAGCCCGGTCCATCCACAAGGAATAGGGCCGGGGCGGCCCTGGTGGGTGCGCGCGGTCCGGTGAGGTGAGTCGTGGGATCCAGTCACGATGGGGCACAGACCAGCACGCAGCGCCGTACCTACGTCCTCGACACGAGCGTCCTGCTCGCCGACCCGGCCGCACTGCGCCGGTTCGAGGAGCACGAGGTCGTCCTTCCGGTCGTCGTGATCACCGAGCTGGAGGGCAAGCGGCACCACCCCGAGCTGGGGTACTTCGCGCGCAGCGCCCTGCGGATGCTCGACGAGATGCGGGTCAGCCACGGCCGCCTCGACACGCCCGTCCCCGTGGGTGAGGACGGGGGCACGGTCCGCGTCGAGCTCAACCACACCGACGCCGCCTCGCTGCCCTCCGGCTTCCGGCTCGGCGACAACGACACCCGCATCCTCGCGGTCGCGCGCAACCTCGCCGACGAGGGCCACCAGGTGACCCTGGTGTCCAAGGACCTCCCGATGCGGATCAAGGCCTCGGCGGTCGGCCTGGACGCCCAGGAGTACCGCGGGGAGGCGATCAGCGACTCGGACACCGGCTACTCCGGCATGGCCGAGATCGAGGTCGCGGCCACCGACCTCGACGAGCTGTACGACGACGGGACGCTCGACCTTCCCGAGGCGCGTGAGCTGCCGTGCCACACCGGCCTGGTGATGCTGTCCGACCGGGGCACCGCGCTCGGCCGAGTCGGACCGGACAAGCAGGTGCACCTGGTCCGCGGCGACCGCGAGGCGTTCGGCATCCACGGCCGCAGCGCCGAGCAGCGCATCGCGCTGGAGCTGCTGCTCGACCCCGACGTGGGCATCGTGTCCCTCGGCGGGCGCGCCGGCACCGGCAAGTCCGCCCTGGCGCTGTGTGCCGGGCTGGAGGCGGTCATGGAGCGCCAGCAGCACAAGAAGGTCGTCGTCTTCCGTCCGCTCTTCGCCGTCGGCGGCCAGGAGCTCGGCTACCTGCCCGGCTCGGAGTCGGAGAAGATGTCGCCCTGGGGCCAGGCGGTCTTCGACACCCTCGGCGCCCTGACCTCGCGCGACGTGGTCGACGAGATCCTGGACCGGGGGATGCTCGAGGTGCTGCCTCTGACCCACATCCGCGGCCGCTCGTTGCACGACTCCTTCGTGATCGTCGACGAGGCGCAGTCGCTCGAGCGCAACGTGCTGCTGACGGTGCTCTCCCGGATCGGCGCCAACTCGAAGGTCGTGCTCACCCACGACGTCGCCCAGCGCGACAACCTGCGGGTCGGCCGCCACGACGGCATCGTCGCGGTCGTCGAGAAGCTCAAGGGCCACCCGCTGTTCTCGCACGTCACGCTGACCCGCTCCGAGCGCTCGCCGATCGCCGCGCTCGTCACCGAGATGCTGGAGAACGTCGTCGTCTGACGCCCCTCACCCGTGGTCGGCGGGCTGGCGGAGGACCTTCTCGAGCGCCTTGCCCTTCGCCAGCTCGTCGACCAGCTTGTCGAGGTAGCGGATCCTGCGCATCAGCGGGTCCTCCACCTCCTCGACCCGGATGCCGCACACGGTGCCCGTGATCAGCGACGCCTGTGGCGTGAGCTCGGCGGCGTCGAAGAAGTCCGCGAACGTCGTACCCGCGTCGAGGTGCGCCTCCAGCTCGGCCTGGCTGAAGCCGGTCAGCCAGCGGATGGTCTCGTCGAGCTCGGCCTTCGAGCGGCCCTTCCGCTCCACCTTGGTGACGTAGTGGGGGTAGACGGACGCGACGCTGGTCGTGAAGATCCGGTGCACCTCCTCACTGTAGGTGCCGGTGCTGGGGCTCGTGTGACTGCTGGGACCAGCGTGACGGAGCCGGCCGAAACCGGGCGGTGCGCCTGTGCGGTTCGGTTTGCACCTGCCGCGGCCGTCAGGCATGGTGGTCGCTGGTCGCCGGCGGTGATGACAACGGTGTCGGGCCCGATCGGGCGGCGACCAGCGTCCTGCCGTCGAGCCCGAAGTCGAGAATTTTGACGAAGCACGCACCGAGCCACGGGAAAGGGCCTGCGCCCAAGCACCGCGGAAAGCCGAAGCATGCCCACCTCGCCGAAGCACCTCGCAAGGCAGCCCGCAACGTCGTCGTCATGTCGTCGGTCGCCGTCGCCGTCACCGGGGTGTCGGTGGCCGCGGGAGTCGTCGGCAACGACGTCCCCGCCTCCACGGCCAGCGCTGACATCGATGCGCTGAGCGGCGCCGGGACGGTCCAGCCGACCGTCGCCGCGGAGAGCCGCGAGCCCGTGCTGTCCCGCTCGGACCGCCGGCCCGAGGCCGACCCGGTCAAGACCGCCACCCTCGACGAGTCCGCGGGCTCCGCGATGACCGACGAGCGCCGGCTCTCCGACTCCGACCCGCGCGACATCGCTCGCGCCCTGCTGTCGGAGTTCGGCTTCTCCTCGGACCAGTTCGGCTGCCTCGACTCGCTGTGGACCCGCGAGTCCGGCTGGCGGGTCAACGCCGACAACCCCAGCTCGAGCGCCTACGGCATCCCGCAGGCCCTCCCGGGCTCCAAGATGTCGTCGGCCGGCTCCGACTGGGCCACCAACCCCGCGACGCAGATCCGCTGGGGCCTGGGCTACATCCAGAGCCGCTACGGCAGCCCGTGCAGCGCCTGGGGCCACAGCGAGTCCCACGGCTGGTACTAGCCGGACCGCGCGAGCGCCCGCTGGCGGCAGGACCGTCGCCTCGCGCGACGGCCGACCGTCTCAGGCCAGCCGTGACTTCTGCACCTTCCCCATCTCGTTGCGGGGGAGCGAGGCCACGAAGCGCACCTCGCGCGGGCGCTTGTGCGCGGACAGCTCCGCGCCGACCCAGGCGGTGATCTCGGCGCCCAGCGCGTCCTCGTCGGCGACGTCGGAGCGGGGGACGACGTACGCGACGATCCGTTGGCCCAGGTCCTCGTCCGGGGCGCCGACGACGGCGCACTCGGCGACGGCGGGGTGGCCGAGGAGGGTAGACTCGATCTCGCCCGCGCCGATCCGGTAGCCGCCCGACTTGATCAGGTCGACCGACGCCCGGCCGACGATCCAGTGGCGCCCGTCGGGGGCGATGCAGGCGACGTCACCGGTGCGGAACCAGCCGTCCTCGGTCCACACCTCGGCGGTGGCCTCCGCGCGGTTGAGGTAGCCGTCGAAGAGCGTCGGGCCACGGACCTCGAGGCTGCCCACGGACTCGCCGTCGTGGGGCACCGGCGCGCCGTCCTCGTCGCGCAGCCGGGTCTCGACGCCGGTGATGGGGACGCCGACCCAGCCGGCCTGCCGGACGCCGTCGGCGCGGGTGGCGACGGTGATCAGGGTCTCGCTCATGCCGTAGCGCTCGACGGGGTCGTGCCCGGTCAGCTGCCGCAGGCGCTCGAACACGGGGACCGGCAGGGCGGCACTGCCCGAGACGAGCAGCCGGGCCTCGCGCAGGGCAGCCGCGTGCTCGGGCGCCTCGACGAGGCGGCTCCACACGGTCGGCACCCCGAAGAACAGCGTCGCCCCGGCGCGCGCGGCGTCGGCGTACCGCTCCGGCGTGGGCCGGCCGGTGTGCACCAGGCCGCTGCCGGTGCGCAGGGGCCCCAGGACGCCCAGCACGAGGCCGTGCACGTGGAAGAGCGGCAGGCCGTGGGCGAGCACGTCCTCGGCCGTCCACGACCAGGCGTCGGCGAGCCCGTCGAGGCCGGCGGCCAGCGCGGAGCGGGCCAGCAGCACGCCCTTGGGCAGGCCGGTCGTCCCCGAGGTGTAGAGCACGAAGGCCGGCGCGTCCTCGGCCACCCCCGCCGGCGTGTACGACGCCCGGGCGGCCAGGTCGACCGGCAGGTGCTCGATCCCGTGCGGGTCCGGAGGGGCGGCGCCGAGCCAGCACTCGGGGGCGCTGTCCCCGAGCAGGTGCCGCAGCTCGGCCGCCCCCGAGTCGGGCGGGACCGGCACGACCGTCGCCCCGGCCAGCAGCGCACCCACGACGGCCACCACGGTGTCCATGGTGGGCGTGGCGTGCACGGCGACCCGGGCGCGGCCGGCCAGCGGTGCGCCCAGGGCGGCTGCGGCGCCGAGGAGCTCGGGCGCGGTGAGCGTCGTACCGTCGACGGAGACGGGACGCCCGGTGCCGTCGACGAGGGCGGTCAGGAGCTCGGCCACACCCCGCATCCTCCCGGATCCGGTGCCGGGGTCCCCGATGCGGGGTGCCTGCGGGTGCATGATGCCTGCATGGGCGGGGCTCGGGTGTCCCGCACGACCGAAGGAGCCCGTCATGCTCTGGACCATCATCGTGACCATCGTCGGCGGCGCCGTCATCGGCCTGCTCGGCAAGGCCGTCGCGCCGGGTGACCGGACGAAGTTCCCGCTGTGGCTGACGATCGTGTGCGGCATCGTCGGCATGCTGGTCGGCAGCTTCATCTACTGGGGCCTGTTTGGCAGCAACAACGGCGACTTCGACAACCACGAGGCGACGTGGGACAACGCCACGAACGGGATCGACTGGCTGCGCCACGCGTGGCAGGTCGGCGTCGCGGCGGTGGCGGTGATCGTCGCGGCCGCGCTGACCGGCCGCAAGAAGGCCTGAGCCGGCCGGTTCAGGGTCGCGTCATCGCGGCGAGGTCGAGCGCGGCGTCGAGCTCCTCGAGGGTGAGGTCGCCGCGCTCGACGTACCCGAGCGCCAGGACGGTCTCGCGGATGGTCGTGCCGGTCGCGAGCGCCTGCTTGGCGACCTTGGCGGCCGCCTCGTAGCCGATGTGGCGGTTGAGCGGGGTCACGACGGACGGCGACGACGCCGCGTAGCGGTGCATCCGCTCGGCGTCGGCCGTGATGCCGTCGATGCAGCGCCGCGCGAGCGTGGTCGTCGACGTCGACAGCAGGCGGACCGACTCCAGCAGGTTGCGGGCGATCACCGGCATCGCGACGTTGAGCTCGAAGCTGCCGCTGGCGCCCGCCGCGGTGACGGCGGCGTCGTTGCCGATGACCTGCATGCAGACCATCAGCGTCGCCTCGGGGAGCACCGGGTTGACCTTGCCCGGCATGATCGAGGAGCCCGGCTGCAGGTCGGGCAGGTGGATCTCGGCCAGGCCGGTCGTCGGGCCGGAGCCCATCCAGCGCAGGTCGTTGCAGATCTTGGTGAGGCCGACCGCGATCGTGCGCAGTACGCCGCTGAGCTCGACGAGGGAGTCGCGCGTGCCCTGCGCCTCGAAGTGGTTGCGCGCCTCGGTGAACGCCTGACCGGTGGCCTCGGCGAGCGCCGCGATCGCGGCCGCGGCGAAGCCAGGGGGGGTGTTGATGCCCGTGCCGACCGCGGTCCCGCCCAGTGGCAGCTCCCGCACACGGGGCAGGACGGACTCCAGCCGCTCGGCGCCGTAGCGGATCGTGGCGGCGTACCCGCCGAACTCCTGGCCCAGGGTCACCGGCGTCGCGTCCATGAGGTGCGTCCGGCCGGACTTCACCAGGTCGGCGAACTCGGCCGCCTTCGCCTCCAGCGACGTCGCGAGCACGTCGAGCGCCGGCAGCAGGTCGCGGACGACGGCCAGTGTCGCGGCGACGTGGATCGCGGTCGGGAAGGTGTCATTGCTCGACTGGCTGGCGTTGACGTGGTCGTTGGGGTGGACGCTCACGCCGGCGCGGGCGGCCAGGGTCGCGATCACCTCGTTGGCGTTCATGTTGGAGCTGGTGCCCGAGCCGGTCTGGAAGACGTCGATGGGGAACTCGCCGTCGTACGTCCCGTCCGCCACCGCACGGGCAGCGTCCGCGATCGCGCCGGCCAGGTCGGACGGCAGCACGCCGAGGTCGGCGTTGGCGCGCGCCGCGGCCGCCTTCACCTCGCCGAGCGCGTGGACGAGCGCCGGCTCGATCGGCGTGCCGCTGATCGGGAAGTTCTCGACGGCCCGCTGGGTCTGCGCCTGCCAGAGGGCCGCTGCCGGGACCCGGACCTCGCCCATGGAGTCGTGCTCGATCCGGAAGTCCTCGTTGCTCACGTCTTCGAAACTACTCCGGCGGTGGGATCAGACCCAGACCTTGTAGCGCACGGTGAGCGTGAAGCTCTTCACGTCGTAGTGGTTGAACGACGCCGTGCCGGCGTCCCAGTAGACCCACTTCTTGCCGCTGGCGGACCGCACGACCTTGCTGGCCGCCACCCGGACGCCGGCGTGGGAACCGACCGTGCGACTGAGCCGGACCACAGCCGCAGGGTCGGCCGTGGCGGACGCGGGCTCGTAGACCAGCGCGCCGACGCTCGTGCCGTACCCACGCGATGCGCCTCCGGAGGCGTCGATGCGCACGTCGACATAGCTCGCGGCCGACGGCAGGCTGGCCCGGTGGCGGGTGAGCACCGTCGTCGCAGAGGTGGCGGTCGAGCGGCAGCGGGTGTTGGCGTAGTAGCCGAGCGAGCCCGACCACCCGTGCGAGGACGGTGAGCGCAGCGTCGAGCAACGGCCGACCGAGCTGCTGATCCGGGAGGCGGTGGCACTCACCGTCCGGGTGTATGTCCTGAGCACGAGCTGCTGGACCTTGAAGGAGACGGACGGACCGACATTCCTCGCTCCGTCGACGATGCGCAGCGTGTACGAACCGACGGGCAGGAGGAGGCCGTCGGAGTCGCGACCGTTGTAGAGGTCCGACCAGGTGCCCGCGGTGTACGAGTAGATCGGCCGGAAGTTGACCTCGGTGCCAGCGGCGTCGACCACGCTGAAGTAGCGGTAGTCCGTGCCCGTGCCGGTCGACGTCACCGACACGGGGTCGTACTCGCCGGAGCTGTTGCGCCGGAAGTAGGGGCGCGACAGGCTGACCGTGCCGTCCGGGGCATCGACGTCGACGGTGATGGTCGGCGACTTGCCGGAGTCCAGGATGGAGTGGAGCGGGCCCGTGTAGTCACCACTGCCGTCGGAGGCGGTGACCGTGACGGTGCCGACGAGCTCGTAGGCACCGGTCGTCAGGCCCTCGGAGGTCAGGGTGACGTCGAAGGTGCCGGCCGGGCTGCCCGTCTCGCCCTCGGCATGCACCGTCGGGGCCGTCGCCACGGGAACCCCGTCCTTCGCGACGTGCGCGTCGAACACCCAGTGCCCCTCGCGGTCCGTGTCAATGGTGAAGTTGGGCCCGTCCGGCGGGTTGGCGCCGATGAAGTGGGTCAGGTAGCCCGCGACATCGAGGGCTCCGGCGGCATGCGTCGGAGCGACCCCGACGAACGTGGCCGAACAGGCGATGAGCATGGCGATGAGCGCGCGACGCATGGAGGTCCCTCCCCGAGACGTGGCGCTCCCACGGCGCCGGAGGGATCGTACGTCGGCATCCGCCCGGCCGCGGCATCTTCGGTGGAAGGCGTGACCGATACGGGTGCCAGGCCCTCATCGTGGCGCCAGCAGGTCCATCCCGACCCGGTCCACCGACCTCGTCGTGGCCCGTACGACGACCGCGGCACGCCCCGCGTCCCGGTCGACACCGACGAACGAGCGCCAGCCGCCGGTCCCGCCGTTGTGCCAGGTGATCGCGCGCCCGCGCACCGTGGTGGTGAGCCACGCGTCGCCGATCCGGACGGCGGGCCCGGCGAAGGAGGCCGTCGGCTCGAGCGCGGCCACCCCGGGGGCGGAGCCGTCGAGCAGGGCGGCCGCGAAGGCGGCGAGGTCGCCCAGCGTCGACCGGATGCCGCCGGCGGGTCCCAGGCCCTCCCCGGTCCACGGCTCGGCTGCCCGGCCCCGGCGCGTGGTGCCGGCGAGGGCGCGCGGCGACAGCTCGGCCGGCGTCGCGGGGACGTACCAGCTGTCGAGGCCCAGGGGTACGGCGATCCGGTCGCGCACGAGCCCGGCGTAGGTCGTCCCCGCCGCCGCGGCCACGGCATGCCCGAGCAGCTCGAAGCTCAGGTTCGAGTACGACGCCCGCGCCCGGCCGACCGTGGTCGCGCGGGTCTGCTCCAGCAGCTCGGCCAGCGTGTCGTCGTACGGGTTGGCGGCGTGGCGCCACAGGCGCCACGAGCGCCCGGCCATGCCGGGGATCCGCGGCAGCCGGGGGAGTCCGGACCGGTGCTGGGCGAGCGAGCCGAGCGTCACCCCGCCCGCCGGGCAGCCGGCGAGCGGGAGGTGCTGCTGGAGGAGGTCCTCCGGAGCGACCTCGCCGCGCTCGACCGCGTCGCGGAAGAGCAGTCCGGTGACGCCCTTGGAGACCGAGCCGATCTCCACCTCCGCGTCGTCGGGCAGCAGGTGGCTCGTCGTGCTGGTCTCGCCCGCGGCGACGACGGCGACGCCCCAGGGGAGGTCGCCGAGGTCGGGTGCCTCCACGCTCAGTCGAAGAGCTCGGAGAGCCACGACTCCTTGCGCCGCTTCTTGTAGTGGCCCTGGTCGCGGCGGTCGTCGTACCGGTCGTACTGCTGCGGGCGCGGGGCCTGCGGGGCGGCCGGCTGCTGCTGGCCGACGGAGCGGTCGATGATCTTGTCCAGCTCGCCGCGGTCCAGCCAGACGCCGCGGCACTGCGGGCAGTAGTCGATCTCGATGCCGTTCCGCTCGCTCATCACCAGCGTGGTCTCGTCAACGGGGCAGCGCATGCCTGGTGAACGGCCCGGACGTTCCGCGGGTTCCCGGGGGACGTCGGCACCGGACGTGGGCCGTCGTTCCAGTAGCCGTGCGAGCTCGCCAGCCGTGGGAAGTCAGGTCCAGTTGTAGTACCGCACGGTCACGGTGAACGACTTCACGTCGTACCGGCTTCGAAACGCGGTGGCGAAACCCCAGTACAGGTAGCGGTCGCTGCCGATCATGCCCGAGGCCGATCGCCGCGGCCCGGTATGGGTACCCAGGGGCGGGGTGGACCAGTACTCGGTGACCCAACGGGAGTCGGAGGGATCTGCTGCGGCGAGGTAGCGCAACAGGCCCCGGCTGCGCGGAGCCGATCGAGCTGCGCCACCAGTGACCTGCACCTCGACATCGACTCGCTGGACAGCGCTCGGCAGCCGGACCCGATGCAACGTGGACACGGCGCTGGCGGCCCACGTCTGGCGGGCGCACAGGGTGTTCGCGTAGAAGCCGAGAGATCCGGTCCAGCCCCGCAACGAGGGGCGCCGCAGTGTGCTGCAACGACCACGGAAGGCGGGACCGGCCTGGCTTCCGGAAGCCGAGACAGTACCGCGGTAGGTGTGCAGGACGCCCCGGGCGTGGGAGACCGTCAGATTGCGGATCAGCGAGGGGTTCCCGTGCTTGTCGACCGCGACGACGGTGTAGGAGCCCGCGGGCACGACGGCGCCGGCGTCGTCCCGGCCGTCCCACTCGGCCAGGCCGAAGAGGGAGGTCGCGTACCACGGCTCGATGTGGCGCACGGTGGCGCCATCAGCGTCGCGGATCTCGATGAGGTCGCTGACGTCGACCTGCTGGGAGTCCTTGATCGAGATCGTCACCCCGCGGTACGCCGACAGTGCCGCGACGGCCTTCGGATGGATCGCCGTCCTCGAGACCGTGAGGCCTTCGATCGCAGGTCCGACCCGGTCGGCCATCAGCGTGGTCTCGGTGGTGAACGCCGAGCTGTAGGAGCCGAAGTCCGGGTCATCGACGGCGAGTCGTCCCACGACGGTGAGGTTGCCGTCGGGCAGCCCCGTGCCCGGGATGGTGAAGGTCAGGGTGCCGTCCTCGCCGACGGACCCCGTCTGGTGTCTGCTCGTTCCGGGCAGGGATGTGCCGTCCTGCTCGATCGACCAGTCGAGCGCGTAGTCGCCGGAATGGTCCGCACGGATGGTCGCGGTGCTGTCCGGTGCGCTGCTGGTGATCAGGGTCGCGCTGGTGAGCTTTGCGCGCAGGGCGCCACGGGCGACTGTCATCGTCGGGCTCTGGTCGGCGGTGTAGTCCGTGCACGCGGACACGTTGGCGACCGCGCAGCGGCGAGCCAGCAGCTTGCCGACCCCGTCGGCGAGGTCCAGCGTCACCGGCCCTTCATGGGGCACGGGGAATGACCGCCCGCCCGGGTTGCCGGTCCAGGGATCGGTGTAGCTCCACAACACCCTCAGATTTCCGCCGCCGCCGGGGTCGCTGACCGTCAAGTCCACCTGCTGGGGCGTGTCGTCGCCGTTGCGACCGATCGTCGTGTCGGTGGGCGAGGTGATGGTCGGCACCAGGTCGGTCGGAACGAGGACCTCCGAGGGCGCGGAGTACGACGGCGCGGGACACGGCGCCCAGGCGCTGGGTGCGACCGAGCATGCCCTGGCGATGACCTTGCCGTCGGAATGGCCCCAGGTCGGCAGGTCGAAGTCGAGCTCGTGGGTGTCCGCCGGTACGGTCAGCCACTCCCCGTCGTTGGTCTGGCCACTGTTGAGCTGGCAGTTGTCGAAGCAGATCCACACGGCTGGGGCGTCGGTGGTGACTGTGCCGGTCAGGTGTCCCGGCGTCGACACGTCGAGGTTGGACACCGTGACCGGGGGTGCCGGCACGTCGGCCGCAGAGGCGACGGCGGGCATCCCGCTGACCGCGGCGCCGAGGAGCAGAACAGCAAGAGCGTGGTTGAGGCGCATGGAAGAAACCCCCGAGACAGACACGAACGCCGGCGCAGCGCCGGCGGGCTCGGGAATCGTATGTCGCGAGGGCTTCTGTCCGCAGGCTATTCGGCCGAGCGCACCCGGATCCCGGAGATGGGCACCGTGACCGCACCGCTCGGGTCGGTGAAGAAGTCGTTGCCCTTGTCGTCGACCACGATGAACGCCGGGAAGTCCTCGACCTGGATCTTCCAGACCGCCTCCATGCCGAGCTCGGGGTACTCGATGACCTCCTGGCTCCTGATGCAGTCCTGGGCCAGCCGCGCGGCCGGGCCGCCGATCGAGCCGAGGTAGAAGCCGCCGTACTCGTTGCACGCCTCGGTGACCTGCTTGGAGCGGTTGCCCTTGGCGAGCATGACCATCGAGCCGCCGGCGGCCTGGAAGGACTTCACGTAGGAGTCCATCCGGCCGGCGGTGGTGGGGCCGAAGGAGCCGGAGGCCATGCCCTCGGGGGTCTTGGCCGGGCCGGCGTAGTAGACCGGGTGGTTCTTGAGGTAGTCGGGCATCTCCTCGCCGGCGTCCAGGCGCTCCTGGATCTTCGCGTGCGCGATGTCGCGGGCCACCACGAGCGGGCCGGTGAGGGAGAGCCGCGTCTTGACCGGGTACGACGACAGCTGGGCCAGGATCTCGCTCATCGGCCGGTTGAGGTCGACCTTCACGACCTCGCCGCCCGAGATGTCCTCGGCCACGCCGGCGTCGGGCATGTACTGCGCCGGGTCGGTCTCGAGCTGCTCGAGGAAGACGCCCTCGGACGTGATCTTGCCGAGCGCCTGCCGGTCGGCGGAGCAGGAGACGGCGATCGCGACCGGGCAGGAGGCGCCGTGGCGGGGGAGGCGGACGACGCGGACGTCGTGGCAGAAGTACTTGCCGCCGAACTGCGCACCGATCCCGAAGGACTGGGTCAGCTTGAAGACCTCCTCCTCCAGCTCGAGGTCGCGGAAGCCGTGGGCCGACATCGAGCCCTCGGTGGGCAGGTTGTCGAGGTAGTGCGCGCTGGCGTACTTCGCGGTCTTGAGCGCGAACTCGGCGGAGGTGCCGCCGATCACGACCGCCAGGTGGTACGGCGGGCAGGCGGCCGTGCCGAGCGAGCGGATCTTCTCGTCGAGGAACTCCAGCATCCGCTTCGGGTTGAGGACGGCCTTCGTCTCCTGGAAGAGGAACGACTTGTTGGCCGAGCCGCCGCCCTTGGCCATGAAGAGGAACTTGTACTCGGGCTTCCCGTCCTTCGACGGCGTGGAGTAGAGCTCGATCTGCGCCGGCAGGTTGGTGCCGGTGTTCTTCTCCTCGTACGTCGTCAGCGGGGCGAGCTGGCTGTAGCGGAGGTTGAGCTTCGTGTAGGCGTCGTACACGCCCTTGCTGATCCACTCGCCGTCGTCGGCGCCGGTGAGCACGCCCTCGGACTTCTTGCCCATCACGATGGCGGTGCCGGTGTCCTGGCACATCGGCAGGACGCCGCCGGCGGAGATGTTGACGTTCTTGAGCAGGTCGAGCGCCACGAACCGGTCGTTGCCCGACGCTTCGGGGTCGTCGATGATCTTGCGCAGCTGCTTCAGGTGCGCGGGGCGCAGGTAGTGGCTGATGTCGTGCATCGCCTCTGCGGTGAGCCGCTGGATCGCGGCGGGGTCGACCTTGAGGAAGGTCTGTCCGTCCGGGCCCTCGACGGTCTCGACGCCCTCCGTCGTGATCAGTCGGTAGGGGGTGTCGTCGTGCGACGCCGGGAGGAGGTCGGAGTACCGGAACTCTGCTTCAGCCACGGGCACCGAGGATATCGCGTCCGCGCGGAAGCCCTGACATGCGACGAGGGCCGGGCGCCCCTGGCGTCCGGCCCTCGTCGTTGCTGATCGGTGTCAGGCGGTGGTCATCTGCGTCGCAGCGATCGCGAACTCGATCACGGCGCCCACGGGGAGACCCGCCTGTGCCGTGTTGAGCGTGATCCGCAGGCCGTCGATCCGGTTGATCTTCTTGCCGGCGTCGACGCCCTGCTTGTTGAGCTCGACCTTGCCCAGCCCGGCCACGTCGATCGACGTGTTGGGCGAGACGTTGACCGGGATGGCGTTGCCGGCGATCACCAGGTTGACGGTCGTCATCTTCATGGACTGCGTCCACTTGCCGTCGACCAGCTTGGCGCTGGCGGTGACCTCGATCGCGTCGGCCTTGATCAGGCCGCCGAGGAGGTTGAGGCCCACCGTCTTGTTGGTGTTGGTGATGTCGGCGTTGCCGGTCGTCGAGTCACGGCTCGACGTGCTGGTCGAGGTCAGCGTGCCGAGGGTGGCGATGCCCGGGAGGCTCACCGTGGCCGTCGAGTTGCGCAGCGTGGTGCCGTTGCTGCCGTTGAACGGCGTGCCGGTGTAGGCGGTCGGGTCGGAGACGACGCTGATCTGCGTGCCGACCTTGGCCTGGATGCGGCTGCTGTAGGCGAAGCCACCGAGGCGCGGGGCGTTGGCGGCCGGGACGGCCTCCTGCAGGTAGTGGTTCACCGGGCTGGCGATGATGACCGTGCCCGCGTTGAAGCCGTCACGCGGCTTGAGCAGCTGCACGGCGACGGCCCAGCTGCGGGTGCCGGCGAGCTCGGAGGTGCCGGCGTGGAAGGTCGCGTTGAGGCTGATCGCCGCGACGCCCGGGATGTTGACGCTGTAGTTCTTCGGGATGTCGACCGGGAGGTTGACGCCGAGGATCTTGATGCCGAGCAGCTTGTGGTTGCCCACTGCGGAGCTGGTGCCGTCGGGCTTGCCGGTCGTGGTGACGGTGCTCTCGACGGCGTCGATCTTGATCAGGCCGTTGAGCAGGTTGACCCCGGCGACGCGCGCCCACGAGTTGATCTCGATGTTGCCACCGCTCTTGGTGGCCCAGGTCTTGGTCTCGGCGGCGCCGACGCTCAGCAGGCCGGTGACATTGGCCGCGGCGGTGCTGTTGCTGGACGTTCGGGCCGGACCGCCGCTGATCGCGGTCGCCGCGGTCAGGTCGGACGAGACGGTGCTGCCGAGCGCCTTGACGTACGTGGCGCCGGTGTTGGCGGAATAATTCCAGTCGTCGACCGGTGCGGCCTGCGCGGACGGCGACGGGACCGCCACCAGTGCGAAGACCGTCGCCAGGAAGGCGAACAGGCTCAAGAGCTTACGGACGTTCACGGGACCCCATTCCCACAGTGTTTTTCGTTGTCGTGTCCCCCGGCAGAACCCACGCTCCGCCCCGAGAGGGGGTAAAAGCCATGCCGTTCCCGCAGTATCAACGGAGCAATCCCCCCGCAGGTCACGCACAGATGGCGACAGGCTATCGCCTCCGTCCGGCTCGCGTGAGAGGGGTGACCAAACTCGCAGTGGGTACCGGGACGTGTTTCGCGCTCGCGAGCGTTCCTCCCACCATGCACGTGTACGACGCCGTGGTGATCGGGGCAGGCCAGGCCGGCCTGTCCGCGTCGTACCACCTCGGCCGGCTCGGCCTCGACCACGTGGTCCTCGACGCCAACCCCCGCCCGGGCGGGGCGTGGCAGCACCGCTGGGACTCGCTCACGATGAACGACGTCCACGGCGTCGCCGACCTGCCCGACGCGCCCGCCCCCGGCGGCTCGGCCGACCGGGCGAACGCGGTCCTCGCCGACTGGTTCGCGCGCTACGAGGCCGACCACCGGCTGCCCGTCGTCCGGCCCGTGCGCGTGGACCGGGTGACCTCCGAGGGCGACCTGCTGGTGGTGCACGCCGGCGCGCGGCAGTGGACCACGCGGACGCTGGTCAACGCGACCGGCACCTGGACGCAGCCTTTCGTGCCGTCGTACCCGGGGGCGGGGGAGTTCCGCGGCGAGCAGCTGCACACCGCCGACTACCCGGGGCCGGAGCACTTCGACGGCAAGCGGGTGCTCGTCGTCGGTGGCGGGGCCTCGGCCGTGCAGTTCATCGGCGAGCTGGCACCGCGGACCGACGTGCTCTGGGCGACCCGCCGCCCGCCGGTCTGGCGCGAGCACTTCGACGAGAACGTCGGTCGCCATGCGATCGAGATGGTGCAGGAGCGGGTGCGGCAGGGCCTGCCGCCCGCGAGCGTCGTCAGCGTGACCGGCCTCGCCCTGCGTCCGCAGGAGCAGGAGGCCGCGCGGCTGGGCGCCTACGAGCGGCGGCTGCCGATGTTCGAGCGGATCGAGCCGGACGGCGTCCGCTGGGCCGACGGCCGCTTCGAGCGGGTCGACGTGATCCTCTGGGCCACCGGCTTCCGGCCCGCGGTGGCCCACCTCGCACCGCTGCACCTGCGCAGCCCGCACGGCGGGATCGCCCTGCTGCAGAGCGGGTCCGACGTGCAGACCGCGACCACCGCGGAGCGCGACCCGCGGGTCCAGCTGGTCGGCTACGGGCCCTCCGCGAGCACGATCGGGGGCAACCGTGCGGGACGCGCGGCGGCGCTCGCCGTCCGCCGCTTCCTGGACGCGCAGTTGCGCGCCGGGGACCGTGCGCTAGCGTGATCGTCGACAACCCACGGGAGTCCGCGGCAGCGGGCTGAGAGGGAGCTGGAGCCGCTCCGACCGTCACACCTGATCCGGATCATGCCGGCGAAGGAACGGATGAGATGACTGTGCTGCGTGCTGTTCCCCTCGATGTGCCGAGGCTGACCTGCCTCGTGTCCGATGCCGACGACCTGTCGCTGTTGCCGGCGCTCGCCCGGGCCGGCGTGGACGGCTTCCAGGTCCGGGCCAAGGGCCTGACGACCCGCGACCTCGTCGCGCTGAGCCGTGCGGTGCTCGACGCCGTCCGCCCGTACGACGCCCGGGTGCTCGTCAACGACCGGCTGGACGTCGCCCTCGCCGCTGGTGCCGATGGCGTCCACCTCGGCGCCGAGGACCTCGCGGTCGCCGACGCCCGGCGGCTGGCGCCGCACCTCCTGGTCGGCGCGACCTGCCGGACCCGCGCGGGTGCGGAGGCGGCCGCCGCGGACGGTGCCGACTACGCCGGGTTCGGCCCGCTGCTCGCGACGACGTCCAAGGCGGGGCTGCCCGCCCCACTGGGCGTGGACGCGGTCCGCGAGGCCGCCGGCGTCCTCCCGCTCGTCGCGATCGGCGGCCTCACGGCCACCACGGCCACCGGCGCCCGGGCCGCAGGCGCGCACGGCGTGGCCGTGATCGGCGCGATCTGGCGACATCCCGATCCCGTGGCAGCAGCGAAGGAGCTCGTGCAGGCAGTCGCTTAGGCCATGTCTCCCACGCCACCGCCTGCTGCGCGACGTTTCCGACTCGATCTGGCTGCGTTGGGGTCGCTCGACGTGCGATCCAGCATGCCTTCGCGTCCCCGCCTTGCCAGATCGGCCGCAAACGCCGCTCGCGACGGCGCTGACGTGGGAGGCATGGCCTGATGCGGGTCGAGGTGCTCGGCGCCGGCATCGTCGGGCTCACCGTCGCCGACGAGCTGCTCCGCCGTGGCCACGACGTGGTCGTCGTCGACCCGCGGCCCGCCCGCGGGGCGTCGTACGCGGCGGCGGGGATGCTGAGCCCGGCTGCCGAGGTCTGGTACGGCGAGGAGGACGTGCTGCGGCTCGGCACCGCGTCGCTGCGGCTGTGGCCCGCGCTGGCCGACCGCCTGGGGCTCGAGCTGCGTCGCGCCGGCACCCTGCTGGTCGGGTACGACGCCGCGGACCTCCAGCAGGTCGCCAGGCAGGCCGAGCTGCTGACCCGGCACGGCCACGACGCTCGGCTGCTCGACCGCGCCGGCGTGCGGGAGCTGGAGCCGGCGCTGGCCCGCGTGGCCGGGGGTGCGCTGCTGCCCGGCGAGGCGAGTGTCGACCCGCGGGCCGCGTGTGACGCGCTGCTGGCACGGGTGCCGGTGCGGGGCGAGCCGGCGGGCGCCGACGTCACCGTCGTCGCGACCGGGGCCCGGCTCCCGGAGCCGTGGACGCACCTCGTGTCCGGCGTGCGCGGCGAGATCCTCCGACTCCGCTCCGACGACCCACCGGAGCGCACCGTGCGCGGCTGGGTCGCGGGGGAGCCGGTCTACCTGGTGCCGCGCGGCGACGGCCGG
The DNA here is from genome assembly GCF_057586415.1 of Nocardioides sp. SRI_004. NCBI lineage: Bacteria > Bacillati > Actinomycetota > Actinomycetes > Propionibacteriales > Nocardioidaceae > Nocardioides > Nocardioides sp. SRI_004. The sequence continues at coordinate 109,930 of NZ_JBYCZV010000016.1, read as the reverse complement.
GTGGTCGTCGGGGCGACCTCCGAGCAGCATGACGGCGAGCCCGTCGTGACCGCCGGTGGCGCGCTCCGGCTGCTGGCCGCGGCCCGGGAGCTCTGGCCGGCGCTCGACCGGGCCGAGCTGGTCGAGGCCACCGCCCGGGACCGGCCCGCCACCGTCGACGGGCTGCCGCTCGTCGGGCCGAGCGGCGTCGACGGGGTCGTCCTCGCCGCCGGCCACCACCGCCACGGCGTGCTGCTGGCGCCGCTCACGGCGCAGCTCGTCGCCGACCACCTCGAGACCGGGGCGGTCGATGCCGCCCTCGACCCGCGCCGTCTCGAGGCGCCCATCCCCGTGAACGGAGGAGACCGATGAACCCCACCTGCACGATCACCTGCAACGGCGAGGCGCTGACGGCCGAGGGGACCGTCGCCGACCTGCTCCGGGCCCGCCTCGGCGACCCACCGAGGTCCGGCATCGCGGTCGCCGTCAACGGGGAGGTCGTGCCGCGCGCGACCTGGCCGGGCGTCGTACTCACCGACGGCGACGTCGTCGAGGTCGTGACGGCGGTGCAGGGCGGATGAGCGGTACGACGGACGGCCTGGTCGTCGCGGGCGTCGCCCTCGGCTCTCGGCTCCTCCTCGGCACCGGCGGCCTGCCCCGCGTGGCGCTGGTCGGGCCGGTCCTGGAGGCGGCCCGGCCGGGACTGGTCACGGTGTCCATGCGGCGCACCTCGTCGGTCGGCGACGGCAGCCTGCTCGCCGCGCTGCGGACCGCGGGCGTGCGGCTGCTCCCCAACACGGCCGGCTGCCTGTCCGCGCGGGAGGCGGTGCTCACCGCCGAGCTCGCCCGTGAGGCGCTCGGCACCGACTGGGTCAAGCTCGAGGTGATCGGCGACGAGCGCTCGCTGCTGCCCGACGTCGTCGAGCTGCTCGACGCCGCCGAGCAGCTGGTGCGGCGCGGGTTCACGGTGCTGCCCTACTCGACCGACGACCCGGTCGTGGCCCGGCGCCTCGTCGACGCCGGCTGTGCCGCGGTCATGCCCCTCGGCTCACCGATCGGCTCCGGGCTCGGCGTCCTCAACCCGCACGCGATCGAGGCGGTCCGTGCCGCGGTCGACGTGCCGGTGGTCCTCGACGCCGGCGTCGGTACGGCGAGCGACGCCGCGCTCGCGATGGAGCTCGGCTGCGACGCCGTCCTCGCGGCCACAGCGGTCACCCGCGCAGACGACCCGGTCGCGATGGCCCACGCCCTGCGGCTCGGCGTCGAGGCGGGCCGGCTCGCCCACCGCGCCGGCCGGATCCCGCGGCGTGCCGTCGCGCGGGCGTCCAGCCCGATGGTCGGGAGGGTCTCGTGATGCCGCGGCTGGTGGTGCTGACCGACCGGTCCCAGCTGTCGCTGGGCCGGTGCCTGCGCGCCCAGATGGCGGCCTGCCGGGAGGCCGGGCTGAGCCACGTCGTGCTGCGCGAGCTCGACCTCGAGGACCCGCAGCGAGAGCAGCTGGCCGCCGACCTGGCCGACCTGGGGCTGACGGTGGTCGCGGCGCGCCGCGACCTCGCCGCGGCGGTCGGGCTGCACCTCGCGGCCGACCAGCCCGCGCCCGCCGGGACCTTCGGTCGCTCCTGCCACTCACGCGACGAGGTCGCCCGGGCGGCCGACGAGGGCGCGAGCTGGGCCACCCTGTCGCCGTACACGGCGAGCGGGAGCAAGCCCGGCTACGGCCCGCCGTTGCCGCCCGATGCCTTCGCCGGGCTGCCGTTGCCGACCTTCGCGCTCGGGGGCATCACGCCCGGGAACGCCCGTGCGGCGAGGGATTCCGGCGCGCACGGTGTCGCCGTGATGGGTGCCGTGATGCGGGCCGCCGACCCCGGCGCCGTGGTGGCCGCGCTGCTCGAGGCGGTGGCCTAGTGGTCAACCCTCCCGTCGTCGTCACGATCGCCGGCAGCGACTCCGGCGGAGCGGCCGGCATCGCCGCCGACCTGACCACCTTCGCCGCCCTGGGGGTGCACGGCGCCTGCGTGGTCACCGCCGTGACCGCGCAGGACACGACGGGCGTCCGCGCCGTCCACCCGGTGCCACTCGACGTGGTCGCGGCCCAGCTCGACGCCGTCCTCGAGGACCTGGACCCGATCGCGGTCAAGACCGGCATGCTCGCCGGCCCGGACGTGGTGCGCCTCGTCGCGCGCCGGTGCGCCGGGCGGATCCTCGTCGTCGACCCGGTGCTCGTCGCGACCTCCGGCGCCGTCCTCGGCTCGGCGGCGGTCGCGGCCGCCTACCGCGAGCACCTGCTGCCGGTGGCCACCGTGGCGACGCCCAACGAGGACGAGTTCGAGGCGCTCGGCCGGCCGTCCGGGGCGAACGTGCTGGTCACCCGCGGCGGTGACATCGAGACCGACAACGACCACGGCACCGGCTGCACGCACAGCAGCGCCCTGGCGTCGTACCTCGCCCTCGGTGACGACCTCGCGACCGCCGCGGCCCGCGCCGACGCCTTCGTCGCCCGACAGCTGCACGTGAGCAGGAACTGGACCCTCGGCCGCGGCCGGGGCCCGGTCGCCCACGTCCACACCCCCGTCCCACCCACCCAAGGAGTCCCCGCATGACCGTCCACCCCGCCCACACCCGCATCGAGACCGGTGACCTGAAGGTCCCCTTCACGCGCGTCGCACTGACCAACGGCGAGACCTTCGACCGCTACTGCACCGAGGGCCCCGGCTCCGACCCCGAGGTCGGCCTGCCGCCACTGCGCGCCGCCTGGATCGACGGCCGCGCCGACACCGCCGTGTACGACGGCCGCCAGGTCCAGCTCCTCGACAACGGCCGTTCGGCACTCCGGCGGGGTGCCGCGCAGGGGGAGTGGCGCGGTGAGCGGCGGGCTCCCCGCCGGGCGGCCGGTGACGCGCCCGTCACCCAGATGGCCTACGCCCGCGCGGGGATCGTGACCGAGGAGATGCGCTACGTCGCCGCCCGCGAGCAGTGTGACGTCGAGCTGGTCCGCAGCGAGGTCGCGGCCGGCCGCGCGATCATCCCGGCCAATGTCAACCACCCCGAGTCCGAGCCGATGATCATCGGCCGCCGCTTCCTGGTGAAGATCAACGCCAACATCGGCAACTCCGCCGTCACCTCCAGCATCGCCGAGGAGGTCGACAAGCTCACCCACGCCATCACCTGGGGCGCCGACACGGTGATGGACCTCAGCACCGGCGAGGACATCCACACCACCCGCGAGTGGATCATCCGCAACTCGCCCGTCCCGATCGGCACGGTGCCGATCTACCAGGCGCTGGAGAAGGTCAACGGCGAGGCGGACAAGCTGACCTGGGAGGTCTTCCGCGACACCGTCATCGAGCAGTGCGAGCAGGGCGTGGACTACATGACCATCCACGCCGGCGTGCTGCTGCGCTACGTTCCCCTCACCGCCAACCGGGTCACCGGCATCGTCAGCCGCGGCGGGTCGATCATGGCCGGCTGGTGCCTGGCCCACCACGAGGAGAACTTCCTCTACACGCACTTCGACGAGCTCTGCGCGATCTTCCGCCGGTACGACGTCTCGTTCTCCCTCGGCGACGGCCTCCGCCCGGGCTCCACCGCCGACGCCAACGACGAGGCCCAGCTCTCCGAGCTGCGCACCCTCGCCGAGCTGACCACGCGGGCCTGGGAGCACGACGTGCAGGTGATGGTCGAGGGCCCCGGACACGTGCCGCTCGACCTCGTCGAGGAGAACGTCCGCCTCCAGCAGGAGTGGTGCCACGGCGCGCCCTTCTACACGCTCGGCCCGCTGGCCACCGACATCGCGCCCGGCTACGACCACATCACCTCCGCGATCGGCGCGGCCACGATCGCCATGCACGGCACCGCGATGCTCTGCTACGTCACCCCGAAGGAGCACCTCGGCCTCCCGAACCGCGACGACGTGAAGACCGGGGTCATCACCTACAAGCTCGCCGCCCATGCAGCCGACGTCGCCAAGGGGCACCCCGGCGCCCGCGACTGGGACGACGCCCTGTCGAAGGCCCGCTTCGAGTTCCGCTGGCGCGACCAGTTCGCCCTGTCGCTGGACCCGGTGACGGCCGAGGAGTTCCACGACGAGACGCTGCCTGCGGAGAACGCCAAGACCGCGCACTTCTGCTCGATGTGCGGCCCGAAGTTCTGCTCGATGCGGATCAGTCAGGACGTGCGTGACCGCTTCGGCTCCGACCTCACGCCCGAGGAGGCGGCGCTCGGGATGAAGGAGAAGTCGGCCGAGTTCGTCGAGCTCGGCGGGACGGTCTACGTGGAGCCCGACGCCTCCTGAACCGGGCGCGGCGTCGTACCGGACTGAGTGGCGGTGGTTGCGGCGAATTCACGACCATTCAGTCCGGTACGACCGGTCAGGCGTCGCGAGCCGCCGCTGCCGCCCGGTCGACCCACTTCGGGATCTCCCCGTAGCGCTGGCTCGGGATCATCTCGCCGGCTGCCGAGCAGACGACCAGCTGGGCCATCCGCCGGTCGCGGGTGGCCTCCTGCTTGGCGCTGAGCACCCAGTTGACGCAGATCCGGCGGTAGGTGCGGGTCGCGGCCTCCCAGAACGCCGTGGCGGCAGGGCTCGCGGCGAGCTGGGCGGCGTAGGGCTCGGGGAGCACGAGCTCGCCGTCGACCTCGTGCGTGTACGGCGCCGGGTCGGGCTTGCGCTGCTCCCAGATCGCCAGCCCGCTGGGCTGCATGCGGCCCTCGGCTCGGAGCTGCTCGACGAGCTCGAGGTTGACCTTGCTCCAGTTGCTGGTCCTCTTGCGGGGACTCCAGCGCTGGCGGACGGCGTCGTCGTCGATCCGCTGGGCGACCGAGTCGATCCAGCCCCAGCACAACGCGACGGGGACCGCGCGCGCCCAGGTGAGCCCCTGCTCGGGGACGTGCTTCTTGTAGATCCCCATCCACAGTTCGGTCTCGGTGTCGTGGTGGCGGGCCAGCCAGGCCTCGAACTCGGCCTCGTCGGCGAAGAAGCGGGCGGGCCGCTCCGCGCTGCCACCCATCCGGCCGGGCTCCTCGTCCTTCACCATGCCTTCACCTTGGCAGACGTCACCGACAGGGATGATGGACCCATGACCACCCCCACGGTCGCCGTCGGCGCCCTCGGCGGCACCATCGCCTCGACCTCCAGCAGCGCCGACGGCAGCGAGGTCGTGCCGACCCTGACCGCCGAGCTGCTGGTCGCCGCCGTGCCCGGCCTCGACGAGGTCGCGACCGTCCGGGCCGAGACGCTGGCCCGGCTGCCCAGCCCGTCGCTGGACGAGCCGACCATCCTGCGCACCCTGCAGTGGGCGCAGGCGGCGGTCGACGAGGGGGCCACCGGGGTCGTGGTCACCCAGGGGACCGACACGCTCGAGGAGGCGGCGTACCTCCTCGACCTGTTCTGGGACCGCCCCGAGCCGCTCGTGGTCACCGGCGCGATGCGCTCGCCGGAGGCGGCGGGCGCCGACGGGCCGGCCAACCTGCTGACCGCGGTCCGGTGCGCGGCGGCGGAGGGCTCGCGCGAGCGTGGCGTGCTGGTGGCCTTCGACGACGAGGTGCACCAGGCGCGGTGGGTCGCCAAGACCGACTCGATGTCCACCAGCGCCTTCCGCTCGCCGGTCTTCGGGCCGATCGGCCGCTGCGTCGAGGCCGAGGTCGTGTACGGCGTCCCCGCGGACCGGATCCCGCCGCTCAAGCTCCTGCCCGGCCACGCCGGCGGCGACCCCCGGGTGCCGCTGCTGGCCACCTACCTCGGCGACGACGGCTTCATCGTCGACTCGATCCGGGCCGACGACGTCGACGGCCTCGTGGTGGCGGGCTTCGGCGCGGGCCACGTGTCGGCGTCGATGGCCGAGGCGATCGGCCGCCTGGCCCGCCAGGTGCCCGTGGTCTTCGCCTCCCGGACCGGCTCCGGCCCGACCGGCCGCGCGATGTACGGCTACCCGGGCTCGGAGATCGACCTGGTCGCGCGGGGCGCCGTGGGCGCGGGCTGGCTGTCACCGGTGAAGGCGCGCCTGCTGCTGTGGGCGCTGTCGCTCGGCGGGCCGGTCCCGCGCGCCGACGTCGCTGCTGCCTTCGAGCTGCGCGGTCGCCCCTAGCGGACTCCCGAGGTGTGACGACCCCGTCCGTTCGGACGGTTTCCGGGCTGCAACTGCGTGCAACGGTTCCGGGGCACGGGGTGGCGTCGATGTGCTGCAGGTCACACATCGACAAGGTGGTCCCACATGCAGCACAGCACCCAGCGCCCCATGGCGTGGTGGGCCTTCGGGCTCGCGAACCTGGCGGTCGTCGTCACCGCCAGCCTCCTCGGCTGGTACCTCCTGGCCGACCCCGAGACGAGTCCCCTCGGCGTCTACCCGCTCCCGTTCAACGCGGCGCTCTTCTGGGCCCTGATGTTCGTCGTCTGGACGGGCTTCAACCTCGAGCTCGCCGGGTTCGACCGCATCCCCCAGCCGTGGCGCGGTGTCGCCTTCACCACGGCGACCGCGACCTTCGCGGTGGCGGTGACCTGGCTCCTGGCCCACGGCCTCGGCGCCCTGGACCCCAACTTCGCCGGCGGGCGTGAGGGCGGGCTCGGCTACTTCACGGGCGCGCTCTTCGTCCTCTTCGGGTTCTCCACCTACGTCATGGCGGTGGTCAACTGGAACCACTGGCCGTGGACCGACCGCGGGCTGCGCCAGCCGATGGTGGGGCTCTGCGAGATCGCCTTCCTGCTCGGCCCCACGATCCTGCTGTACGTCGTCCTCGGCATCCCGGCCGTCGCTGCGCGGGTCCCCGAGGGTGGGCCGGTCCTCGAGCTGAACGCCCTGCTCGGCTGGTACTACAGCGTGGTCATCGCCATCGTCCTGACCGGGCTGTGCTGGGAGAACTGGCCCTGGCGGCTCGCCGGCGGCCGGGCGAGCGTGGCCCTCGCGTCGCTGGTCGGGAATGTCGTCCTCGGCACGGTGCTCTTCCTCGCTCTTCGCCTCGTCGTGGAGGTCGTCGTGGGCAGCGTGACGGCTGACCAGCTCGGCGCCGCGCTCGACCAGTTCCCGGCGCAGATCGGCGTGTGCTGGGTCGCCTGGATGATCTTCTGGGGCAACGCCTTCGGCAACCGGCCCACGTCGTACGGCACCGCGGTCAACCTGGTGTGCCGGGCGGCGATCACCTTCGGGCTGGCGGTGGTGACCTTCGTCGCCTACTACTACGTCCTCGCCGAGCACGTGCTGCACGAGCCGCCCGTCGCGGGGGCGCTGCACGGCAATGCACTCGGCTTCCTCGACTGGTTCGCGCTCGTGACGCTGCTCTACGTCGTGGGCTTCGGCTCCTACCCGCTGCGCGCTCCCGAGGCCGCCGGACAGCCCGAGGAGCCACCCGCCGAGCTGCACGCTCCCGTCGCGCCCGCGGCGGACGTGCCCCCCGTCCCGGCCGGCTGACCGCCGCCACCACGATCCACCCACCACGAGAGGAAGCACCATGAAGGCAGCCCGATTCCACGGTCGCGGGGACATCCGCATCGAGGACGTCCCCGAGCCGGCGGTCCGGCCCGGCACCGTCAAGGTGGAGGTGGAGTGGTGCGGCATCTGCGGCACCGACCTCCACGAGTACCTGGAGGGCCCGATCTTCGCGCCCCCGGCCGATGCGCCGCACCCGCTGACCGGCGAGACCGTCCCGATCACCCTCGGCCACGAGTTCGCCGGCGTCGTCGCCGAGCTGGGCGAGGGGGTGACGGACCTGCGGGTCGGCGACCGCGTGGTCGTCGAGCCGTACATCATCTGTGGGCGGTGCGACGCCTGCACCAACGGCCGCTACAACGTGTGCCAGTCGCTCGGCTTCGTCGGGCTCTCGGGGATGGGCGGTGGCTTCTCGCAGTACGTCGTCGCCGAGCGTCGCTGGATCCACCCCCTCGGTGAGCTCGGCACCGACGTCGGCGCGCTCGTCGAGCCGCTCGCGGTCGCCTACCACGCGGTCCGCCTCGCCGGCACGCGCCCGGACCACACCGCCGTCGTGTACGGCGCCGGGCCGATCGGCCTGGTCACCACCGCCGCGCTGCGAGCCGTGGGCGTCGAGGACGTGATCGTGGTGGAGCCGGCCGCGGTCCGCAAGGAGAAGGCCGCGGTCGCGGGGGCCGCCCACGTGCTCGACCCGACGTCGACGGACGTCGTCGCGGAGGTCATGGAGCTGACCAAGGGGCGCGGCGCCGACGTCACCTTCGAGTGCGCGGGCGTCGACGTCGTCCTGAAGACGGCGATCCAGTCGACCCGGGCCGGCGGCACGTGCGTCAACGTCGCGATCTGGGGCCACGAGGCGTCGGTCGCGATGAACGACCTCGTCTTCCGCGAGGTCAACGTGCTCGGCAGCCTCGCGTACGCCGACGACCACCGTCCGACGATCGACCTGATCGCCCGGGGGAAGGTCGACCCGCACCAGTTCATCACCGGCCGGATCGGTCTCGACGACCTCGTCGTGGGCGGCTTCGAGGAGCTCATCCGCAACAAGGAGGAGAACGTCAAGATCCTCGTGCGTCCGTCGTAGGACGCCCGCCGGGCTCCCCGTCAGCGCAGGTCCGACGGGGAGTCCGGCGGCCGGTGGGGGAGGACGTTCGCGACGTAGTCGCGTGCCGCGTCGAAGATGTCGACCTCGTGGCCGGCCTCGTCGGACAGCGCCCACCGGTGCTCCATCACCTCGTGGAAGTACTCCGCCGGGGCGATCCGCCGCGCCAGCTCGTCGGGCAGCAGCGCGACGATCGGGCTGTAGATCGTGTGCAGCCAGCGTCGCGCGACGACGGCGCGGTCCTCGTCGTCGTACCCGAAGTGGGCGGTGAACGCGGCGAGGTCGTTGAGGAGCTTGCGCGCCTGGCTGTCCTCGACCGAAAGGCCCGTCAGGTCGTGCAATTCGCGCCGGTGGTGGCCGGCCTCGACGACCTTCGGCTGGATCCTGACCCGGTCGGAGTCGGCCTGCACGTCGAGCTCGTCGACGTCGAACCCGAGGTCGTTGAGGCGCGCGATCCGCTGCTCGACACGGGACCACTCGTCGGTCCCGAACTCCTCCGCGGCGGTCAGCTCGTCCCACAGCGAGTGGTACTGCTCGGCGAGGTGCGCGACCACGGCCTGGCCGTCCACGTCGATATCGGTGTCGCCGCTGGCCTGCAGGTCGAGCAGCTCGGCGAAGATGTTCTCGACCCCCACCGTCAGGTCGTGCTCGCGCATCGCGTCCGACACGCTCTCGCGCAGCTCGCCGGTCTCCGCGTCGACGAGGAAGGCGGCGAAACCCCCGGCAGAACGGCGGAAGAGGGCGTTCGACAGCGACACGTCGCCCCAGAAGAAGCCGATCAGGTGCAGCCGCACCAGCAGCACGACGAGGGCGTCGACGAGGGCCGGGACCTGCTCGGCCCGGAGGCCGTGCTGGAAGACCGTGCGGTAGGGCAGCGAGTAGTGCAGGTGCTCGGTCAGCAGGGCCGCCGGCAGCGGGTTGCCGTCGAGGTCGGTGCGCCCCGTCACCACCCCACGAGGTACGACGGCCGGCTGGTCGAGGCGCTGCAGGTCGCGCAGCAGCTCGTACTCCCGCAGGGCCAGCTCCTCCGTCGTCTCCTTGACGGCGAGGAACTGGCGGTTCACCTGGACCACGCGCACGACGTGGCGCGACAGGCCGAGCGGGAGCGGCACGACGTACCAGTCGTCCCACTCCGCGAGCGGGCGCGACCACGGCAGCCGGAACAGGGCCGGATCGGTGCGACTGGCGACGACGTGGAGCGCCATGACGAAGAACCTACGACGTCTGGGAATCGCCGTCACGGGCACTGGGCTCCTGCAACAACGTGGACAAGTGCCCTCTCTCTGGGGTAGACCCAGTGACGCAGGCCACATCCTCGGGAGGGGTGAGCTGGACAATGACGTCGAGACGAACCAGGCCAGGGCGCGCAGCTGCGGTTGCGGTCGCTGGCGTGCTGGCGAGCACTGCACTGGCTGCGTGCAGCGACTCGGGCAAGCCCAGGTTGAACTGGTACGTGAACCCGGACGGGGTGCCGGTCTTCGAGAAGTACGCCAAGGAGTGCAGCACCGGCGACTACGACCTCGAGGTCCAGCTGCTGCCCTCGGGCGCCACGGACCAGCGGACGCAGCTGGCACGGCGCCTCGCGGCGGAGGACTCGTCGACCGACCTGATGAACCTCGACCCCGTGTTCGTGGCCGAGTTCGCCAACGCCGGCTGGCTCCAGGAGGTGGAGGGCCCGATCGCCGACAGCGTCCAGCAGAGCGTCGAGGGCGAGGGCGACTACCTCTCGGGCGCGGCTGAGACGGTCACCTGGGACGACAAGGTCTTCGCCATCCCGCTCTGGGCCAACACCCAGGTGCTCTGGTACCGCAAGTCGCTCGCCGAGGCGGCGGGCCTCGACATGACCAAGCCGGTCACGTGGGACCAGGTGATCGAGGCAGCGGCCGCCGAGGGCGGCACCGTCGGCGTCCAGGCCAACAAGTACGAGGCCTACGTCGTGTGGATCAACGCCCTCGTCCAGGGAGCCGGCGGCGACATCGTCTCCGACACCGAGGCCGGCCGCGACGCGAAGGTCGACCTCGACTCGGACGCCGGGCGCAAGGCAGCCGCGATCATCCAGAAGCTCGCCGACTCCCCGGCCGCCCAGCCGGACCTGTCCGTCTCCAACGAGGGCACCAGCCTCGGCCAGATGTTCCCGGCCGAGGGCCCGGGCGAGTTCATGGTCAACTGGACCTTCGTCTACAAGAACTACGAGCCCGGCGACGGCAAGCCCACCACCCCGGAGCAGTTCAAGGACCTCGGCTGGACGCGCTACCCGCAGACCGTCGCCGGCGAGGAGTCGAAGCCGCCGGTCGGCGGGATCGACATCGGGGTCGGCGCCTACTCCGAGCACCCGGACTGGGCCATGGAGGCCGCCGAGTGCATCACCTCCAAGCAGGCCCAGGTCGACCTCGCGCTCGACGCCGGCCTGATGCCGTCGACCAACTCGGCGTACGACGAGGTGGCGGCCAGCGGCAACTACCCGAAGGACCTCATCGAGCTGTTCCGCACCAGCGTCGACGAAGGCGGCCCCCGGCCCAAGAGCGCGTTCTACGCGATGATCTCGGGCGCGATCCAGGCCCGCTGGCACTCACCGACCTCGGTCGACCCGGACAGCACGCCCGAGAAGTCCGGCAAGTACCTGCAGGACGTGCTCGAAGGGAAGTCGCTGCTGTGAGCTCGACAAGCGTTCCCGCCGCCGCGCTGCCGGCGCAGAAGTCCGGGCCCAGCGACCGCGCGCGGGCCGAGACCCGGCTCGGGCAGAAGCTGGTGGCCCCGGCCATCGTGCTGATGCTGGTCGTCACGGCGTTCCCGATGCTCCGCGCGATCTACCTGTCGACCTTCGACTACGCGCTCACCGCCCCCGACGACCGCAACTTCGTCGGGCTGGGCAACTACCTCACGGCGCTGACCGACCCGCTCTTCTGGCAGACGACCGGGGTGACGGTCCTGTACATGGTCGTCACCGTGGCGGTGGAGCTGGTGATCGGCTTCATCTTCGCGATGGTGATGCACCGCGTGATCTTCGCTCGGGGCGTCATCCGGACCTCGATCCTGGTGCCCTACGGCATCATCACCGTCGTCTCCGGCTTCGCCTGGCAGTTCGCGTTCTCGTTCCAGAACGGCTTCATCAACGGGTGGCTGCCGTTCGTCGGCGACGAGTTCAACTGGTTCGGGGACACCACGCCCGCGGTGATCGCGATCATGGTCTCGGAGATCTGGAAGACCACGCCGTTCATGTCGCTGCTCCTGCTCGCCGGCCTCGCCCAGGTCAGCGAGGACATGATCGAGGCGGCCAAGGTCGACGGCGCCACCTGGACCCAGCGGCTGACGAAGGTGATCCTCCCGAACATGCGGGCGGCGATCATGGTCGCCGTCCTCTTCCGGGCCCTCGACGCCTACCGCATCTTCGACAACATCTTCGTGATGACGGCCGGGGCGCAACGGACCGAGTCGATCAGCTTCCTGACCTATCGCCAGACCATCGAGCAGTTCCAGCTCGGGCTCGGCTCCGCGCTCTCGGTGCTGCTCTTCCTGTCGGTGCTCCTGGTCGCCTTCCTCATCGTCAAGCTCTTCCGCGTCGACCTGGCGCAGGCACGGCAGGAGTCCTGATCATGAAGAACCGCATCGGAACCGTCGTCGGGTGCCTGCTGATCCTCGTCTGGTGCCTCCTGCCGGTGGCCTGGATCATCTCGTTGTCCTTCAAGTCCGAGGCCGCGATCACGACCGGCAGCCCCGGCTTCTTCCCCGCCGACGGGGCGGGCGCCGGCTGGGACAACTACAAGGCGGTCTGGGACAACGAGCAGTTCCGCCGCGCGATCCTCAACTCGATCGGCATCAGCCTGATCGCGACCCTGCTGTCGGTGATCGTGGCGACGCTGGCGGCGTACGCGATCGCGCGGCTGGAGTTCCGCGGGAAGAAGCTCGTGCTGACGATCTCGCTGGCGATCGCGATGTTCCCGGTCGTGTCGCTCATCGGCCCGCTGTTCGACATGTGGCGCGCCATCGGGCTCTACGACACGTGGCCGGGCCTGATCATCCCGTACATGTCGTTCACGCTGCCGCTGGCGATCTGGACGCTCTCGGCCTTCTTCCGCGAGATCCCGTGGGAGATGGAGCAGGCCGCCCAGGTGGACGGTGCCACGTCGTGGCAGGCGTTCCGGAAGGTGATCGTGCCGCTGGCCGCGCCCGGTGTCTTCACCGCGGCGATCCTGACCTTCTTCTTCGCCTGGAACGACTTCGTCTTCGGCATCTCGCTCACCTCGACGGAGAACGCCCGGCCGATCCCGGCGTCACTGTCGTTCTTCGTGGGCGCCGACCCGTTCAACCGGCCGGCGTCCCTGCTCGCCGCGGGAGCGGTCATCGCGACCATCCCGATCATCGTCATCGTCCTGATTTTCCAGCGCAAGATCGTCGCCGGCCTCACCTCCGGTGCGGTGAAGGGCTAACGGAGGGAACCTGTCATGGCTGCCATCACGATGAACCACATCGTCAAGAAGTACGGCGACGGCTTCCCTGCCGTGAACGACGTCTCGATCGACGTCGCCGACGGGGAGTTCATGATCCTCGTCGGTCCCTCCGGGTGCGGGAAGTCGACCCTGCTGCGGATGATCGTCGGCCTGGAGGACATCACCTCGGGCGACATGATGATCGGCGACCGGCGGGTCAACGACCTCGCCCCGCGCGAGCGCAACCTGGCCATGGTCTTCCAGAACTACGCGCTCTACCCGCACCTGACGGTCTACGAGAACATCGCCTTCCCCCTCCGCCTGGCCAAGATGCCGGACGCCGAGGTGGACAAGCTGGTCCGCGACGCGGCGAGCACGCTGGAGCTCAACGAGCACCTCGAGCGCAAGCCCGGCAACCTGTCCGGCGGTCAGCGCCAGCGGGTGGCGATGGGCCGGGCCATCGTGCGCCAGGCCGACGCCTTCCTCTTCGACGAGCCGCTGTCCAACCTCGACGCCAAGCTGCGCGGGCAGATGCGCACCGAGATCGCGCGGCTGCAGAAGCGGCTGGGCATCACGACGGTCTACGTCACCCACGACCAGACCGAGGCGATGACGCTCGGTGACCGGGTCGCCGTCCTCAAGCGGGGCGTCCTGCAGCAGCTCGCCACGCCGCGCGAGCTCTACGAGAACCCGGGCAACCTCTTCGTCGCCGGCTTCATCGGCTCGCCGCCGATGAACTTCCTGCCCGCGACCGTCGAGGGCAACGCCGTGAAGCTGCCCTTCGGCAGTGTCGAGATCCCGGCCGACAAGGCCGAGCGGGCCGCCGGTCGGGGACTGCTCATCGCCGGGATCCGTCCCGAGCACTTCGAGGACGCCTCCCTGGCGAGCGCCGAGGGCCGCAGCGGCTCCACCTTCTCGGCCACGGTCGACGCGGTCGAGTGGCTGGGCAACGAGACCTACGCCTACATCCCGTTCGAGGCACCGCCCGAGGTGACCCAGCAGCTCCAGCAGCTCGAGCGCGACCTCGACGGCGAGGCGATGCGCACCCAGCTCGTGGTGTCCCTCGACGGCGCCAGCCGGATCACGGAGGGGGAGGGGGCCGAGATCTGGGTCGACGGCCGCCAGATCCACCTCTTCGACCCCGCGACGGGCGAGAACCTGACCGTCGACCACGAGCGGGCGGGCCGCATCCCCGGCGCGGAGGTCGCCGCGGGCTGAGCCCGCCGGCCCACCCCGCCGAGGTCACCGACCCGGTCGGGGCCGCCCGGCGTCGTACCGCGCCCAGGCGATGGCGGCCTGCACGTCGGCGAGGTCGCGGAACCAGGTCTCGGCCTCGACCTGGCACGCCGTCCGCGCGACCTCGGTGTCGTACTCGCCGCACTCCGCGGTGGTCTCCGACAGCGTCGGGGGCGAGAGCACGGTGCCGTCGTAGTGGTGGATCGTGAAGCCGAGGTCGGCGTCGCCCTCGACCGCCACGATCGTGTCGCCGGCCGGCTCCCAGCGCGGCGCCCGGGGCCGCTCCTGCGCGGCGGCTCCGCCGGCCAGGGCCAGCAGCCCGGTGACCAGCCCCGTCGCGACCATCAGGCCGATCGTCCTCATCCTCATCTGCACTCCCGAGTGGTGGTGTGCGCCGGCAGGTCCGGCGCGGGAGTCAGACGCTAGGAGGGGACGGCGACGGGAGGCCGGGCTCGCTCGCAGGCCTGTGGAGGACGCCCCGGAGGGGGCGCTCTGTGGAGGACGACGGGCCGCATCTGCGACAGGAGGGACGACTCAGGCCGCCCGGTCGGCGTTGCTCCGGATCGCCCGGGTGAACGTCGTGAAGAGCGGCGCGGGCAGGTCGTGGCCCCACCCCTCGATGAACACCACCCGCGCTCCCGGCACCGCTGCCGCGGTGGCGCGGCCGCCGGAGATGTGCACCATCCGGTCGGCGAGGCCGTGCATCACCAGGGTCGGCACGACCAGGTGCCCGAGCGCCGCCGTGCGGTCCGGCTGCGTCAGGACCGCCATCATCTGCCGCATCACGCCGGCGCGGCTCACGCCCCGGTCCCACGTCTCCCCGGCGCGCTTGCGCAGCTTGTCCTCGGGCTGCTGGAAGCGAGGGGACCCGATGAGCTTCCAGACGGCGAGGCTGCCGCGGATGTAGTCCTCGCGGCCCGGCCCACGGGTGGCGAGGAGGGCGGGAAGCAGGCTCGGGTGCTGGCGGCCGACGCTGCGCCGGCCCGTCGTCGACATGATGCTCGCCAGGCTGAGCACCCGCTCCGGAGCGCGCAGCGCCATCGTCTGGGCGATCATGCCGCCCATCGAGATCCCGGCGACGTGCGCGGCGGAGATGTCGAGGTGGTCGAGCAGGCCGAAGGCGTCGGAGGCCAGGTCGTCGATCGAGTACGGCGCCCGGGCCGGCGCCCCCACGAAGGCGCGCACGAGCTGCGAGCGGCGTACCCGTCCGTCCACCTTCGTGGAGCGGCCGGTGTCGCGGTTGTCGTAGCGGATGACGTAGAAGCCGGCCGCGGCCAGCTGGCTGCACAGCTCGGCGTCCCACCACGTCATCGGCCCGCCGAGACCCATCACGAGCAGCAGCGGCGGGTCCTCGGGGTCGCCGAAGGTCTGGTAGCAGATCTCCACGCCGGAGCAGATCGGTGCGAGCAGCTCGCCGGAGATGATCACATCTGATGACTCGGGGCTGGTCGGACGGTGGGACATGTCAACCAGTGTGCCCAATCCCGTGTAGTTGCCGTTTCAACTGGGTACCGTTTGTGACGTGAGCAACACGTTGGCGCCCTGGCTGCTGCCCGACGGCTACGGCCGTCCGGCGCTGGCCGCGCTGCTGCGCGAGGGCAGTCTGGTGACCGAGGCCGGCCGCTTCGCCGTACGACGCGGCGCCACCCGTCGCACGCGTCGCCAGACGCCGTACGCCGCCCGCGCCGCCGCCCGCGCGGCCGAGCCGGTCCTGCTCATCCCCGGATTCCTCGCGGGCGATTGGACGCTGACCGCGATGGCCGCCGAGCTGCGTGCCCGTGGCTTCCGGACCTACCGCTCGCAGATCCACGCCAACATCGGCTGCACCCTCAACTCGGCGCTCACCCTCGAGGCGCGCATCGAGCAGATCGCGGAGCGCCGGGGCGCGCGGGTCCAGCTCGTCGGGCACAGCCTCGGCGGGATGATCTCCCGGGGCCTGGCCGCCCGCCGCCCCGACCTGGTCGCCGGCATCGTCACCATGGGCAGCCCGATGCGGGCGCCCGCCGCCCACCACGCCGTGCTGACTCGCGGCGTGCGCGTGCTCAACCGGCTCTCCGACGCCGGCTTCTCGACGCTGATGTCGGCGGACTGCGTCGGCGGTGAGTGCGCGCACCTGTCCTTCACCGAGTCGCAGGAGCCGCTGCGCGCCGACGTCGCGATGACGAACATCTACTCCCGGCGCGACGGCATCGTCGACTGGAAGGCGTGCATCGACCCCCAGGGCGAGGCGGTTGAGGTGCGTGCGTCGCACATCGGCATGGCCGTCGACCCGCGGGTCATCGACGTGGTGTCGTCGTCGCTGCTGCGCCACGGCGCCGCCTCGTCGACGCCCCTCAGCGTCGTCGAGACGGCCTGACCCCGGGCCTGACCCGAGGCCTGACTCGGATCAGTCGAAGTCGATCGAGCTGAAGCTGCGCAGCTTCGACAGCTGGTGCTCGGACGTGATGGTCCGGATCGTGCCGCTGCGCGAGCGCATGACCAGCGACTCGGTGATGGCGCCGCCGGCGCGGTAGCGGACGCCCCTGACCAGCTCGCCGTCGGTGATGCCGGTGGCCACGAAGAAGCAGTCGTCGCCGGTCACCAGGGTGTCGGTGGTGAGGATGTGGTCGGGGTCGAGGTTGTGGCCCGCGTCGATCGCACGCTGGCGCTCCTCGTCGTCGGTCGGCCACAGCCGACCCTGGATCGTGCCGCCCATGGCCTTCATCGCGCAGGCCGCGATGATGCCCTCGGGGGTGCCGCCGATGCCCATCAGCAGGTCGATGCCGGTGCCGGCGCGGGCCGCCATGATGGCGCCCGCGACGTCGCCGTCGGTGATGAACTTGATCCGCGCACCCGTGGCCCGGATGTCCTCGACGAGCTGGTTGTGACGCGGCCGGTCGAGGACGACGACGGTGACGTCGGAGGTGTTCGAGCCCTTGGCCTTCGCGACCTGGTGGATGTTCTCGGCGACGGGGTAGCGGATGTCGACGACGTCGGCGGCCTCGGGGCCGGTGACGAGCTTCTCCATGTAGAACACGGCGGACGGGTCGTACATCGTGCCCCGCGGCGCGACGGCCAGGACGGCCACGGCGTTGGCCATGCCCTTGGCGGTGAGCGTCGTACCGTCGATGGGGTCGACCGCGACGTCGCACTCCGGGCCGGTGCCGTCGCCGACGGACTCGCCGTTGTAGAGCATCGGGGCGTTGTCCTTCTCGCCCTCGCCGATGACGACGGTGCCGTTCATGCCGATCGTCGAGATCATCACGCGCATGGCCTGGACGGCCACACCGTCGGCGCCGTTCTTGTCGCCCCGGCCGACCCAGCGGCCGGCGGCCATGGCGGCAGCCTCGGTGACGCGCACCAGCTCGAGGGCGAGGTTGCGGTCGGGGGCGGGCGGCTCCACGGCGAGGGCGTCGTTCATGGGGCGAACTTTATCGTTCGTGCCGGGTGTGACGTGACTCGCGACGTCCGCGTCTCACCGTGGGTAGACGTCGACCTCGGTCGCCTTCACGACGAAGCTGACCTCCTGGCCGGGCGCGAGGCCGAGCTCGGCGACCGCCGCGACGGTGACGTCGGCGGCCAGGTCGCCCGCGCGGACCCGGACCACGTCGCCGAGCGGCTCCAGCTCCTCGACGCGGACGGAGAGCACGTTGCGGGGGCTGCCGCCGGGCGGCTCACGGTGCACGGCGACGGCCGAGGGACGGAACACCGCGACGGCCTCGCTGCCCTCGCGCGGGGCCGGGTCGGTGGCGGTGCCGTGGAGGACCGAGCCGTCGGGGCGTCGTACACCGTCGGGGGTGGCGACCCCACTGACCAGGTTGAGGCCGGCGAAGCGGGCGGCGAAGGCGCTCCGCGGCCGGGAGAGTACGACGCCGGCGGGCCCCTGCTCGACGACGCGCCCGCCCTCGAGGACGACCACCCGGTCGGCCAGGAGGAGCGCGTCCAGCACGTGGTGGGTGACGACCACGGCGGTCCGGTCGGCCAGCACGGTGCGCAGCAGCTGGCGCAGCGCGGGCGCGACGGCGATGTCGAGCGCGGCCATCGGCTCGTCGAGGAGCAGCAGCTGCGGGTCGGCGGCGAGGGCGCGGGCGACGGCGACGCGCTGGGCCTGGCCGCCGGAGAGCTGCGCCGGCCGGCGCTCGGCCAGCCCGGTGGCGTCGACCTCGGCCAGCCAGGCCAGGGCGGTCTCCCGCGCTGCCGCGCGGCCGGCGCCACGGCTGCGCGGGCCGAAGGCGACGTTCTCCAGCACGGAGAGGTGGGGGAAGAGCAGGGGGTCCTGGGCGAGCAGGGCGGTGCGGCGGGCGTGCGGCGCGACCCACCGGTCGGCACCCGTCAGCTCCTTCCCGTCGAGCACGACCCGGCCGGAGTCCGGGCGCAGCAGCCCGCCGACGACGTCGAGGGTGGTCGACTTCCCGGCCCCGTTGGGGCCGAGGATCGCGACCGTCTCGCCGGCGGCGACCTCGAAGGCGATCTCCACGTC
Organism: Nocardioides sp. SRI_004; assembly: GCF_057586415.1. Lineage (NCBI taxonomy): Bacteria > Bacillati > Actinomycetota > Actinomycetes > Propionibacteriales > Nocardioidaceae > Nocardioides > Nocardioides sp. SRI_004. Next base: position 91,312 of record NZ_JBYCZV010000016.1, on the reverse strand, counting down.
GCGGTCGGCGACCCGCACGTCGACGACGAGGCTCACAGCGCACCCCGCGGCCGGACCAGGCCGATCACCACGACGGCCACGACGACCAGCAGGAGCGACATGGCGACGGCCGCGTCGGCGTCGGTCACCCGCAGGTTGTAGATCAGCAGCGGCAGCGTGCGCGTGGTGCCCTCGAGGCTGCCGGCGAAGGTGACCGTGGCGCCGAACTCCCCGAGCGAGCGGGCGAACGCGAGCACGGCCCCCGACGCCAGGCCGGGCAGCACGAGCGGCAGCGTCACCCGGCGCAGTACCGTCGTCGGTGCGGCGCCGAGCGAGGCCGCCACGACGTCGTACCTCTCCCCGGCGGTGCGCAGCGCCCCCTCGAGGCTCACGACCAGGAAGGGCAGCGACACGAAGGTCTGCGCCATCACCACGGCGATCGTCGAGAACGCGACCTGGACGCCCCACGCGTCCAGCTGCGCCCCGAGCAGGCCCTGGCGGCCGAACGCCGCCAGCAGCGCGATGCCGCCCACGACGGGCGGCAGCACGAGGGGGAGGAGCACCAGCGAGCGCGCGACGCCGAGCCACCGCGCCTCGCTCCGGGCGAGTACGACGGCCAGCGGGATCCCGAGGAGCAGGCACAGCAGCGTGCTGGCGGTCGAGGTGCGCAGGCTCAGCCCGAGGGCGGTCCGCGCCGCCGGGGAGTTCACCAGCCCCGGGAAGTCGGACCAGGCGATCCGGGTGGCGAGCGCGGCGACCGGCAGCACCACGAACACGCCGGCCAGCAGCGCGGGGACGTGGATCCAGCGCGGCAGGCCGACGTGCCGGGTGGGCGCGGACATCACGGGGACGGGGGACCGAAGCCGGCCGCGCCGAGCACGGCCTGGCCGTCACCGAGGACGAGGTCGACCCACTGCTGGGCGAGGTCGGCGTGCGCGGAGTCCTTCACCACGACGACCGGGTAGTGGTTGACCACGTCGGCGGACTCCGGGAACTCGATGCCCTCGACCTCGTCGCCGGCGGCCGTCACGTCGGTGACGTAGACCAGGCCTGCGTCGCCCTCGCCCGACTCGATCTTGCCGAGCACGTCGGTGACCGACTGCTCCTCGCTGTCGGGGGCGAGGGTGACGCCGGCGGCCTTGGCGACCTCGACCGCGGCGTTGCCGCACGGCACCTCGGGTGCGCAGACCACCACGTTCAGGTCGTCGTCGGCGAGATCGGCGAGGCCCTTCACGTCGCCCGGGTTGCCCGGCGGGACGGCGATCTCCAGCGTGTTGGTGGCGAGCTCGGCCGGGTCGCCGGCGGCGAGGCCGGCGTCGACGAGCGTGTCCATGTTCCTGGTGTCGGCGGAGGCGAACACGTCGGCCTCGGCGCCCTCGATGATCTGCGCGACGAGGTCGGAAGAGCCGCCGAAGGAGAGCTTGACGTCGACGCCGGGGTGGTCGGCCTCGAAGGTCCTCTCGAGCTCCTCGAAGGGCGCCGTCAACGAGGCGGCCGCGAAGACGGTGAGCGTGGTCCCGTCACCGCCGCCGGAGTCGCCCGCGCCGTCGTCACCGCAGCCGGCGAGGGGAAGGGTCAGCAGGACGGTCGCTGCCAGCGCGAGGGGCTTCTTCATCAGGCGTGCTTCCTCGGGACGGGTCGTTCGACGACGACATTGGTGGACTTGACCGACGCGATCGCGCGTACGCCGGGCTCGAGGCCCAGCTCGGTGGCGGCCTCGGCGCTCATCAGCGAGACGACCCGGTAGGGGCCGCAGACCATCTCGACCTGGGCCATCACGGTGTCGGCGACGACCCGCGTGACGATGCCGGTCATCCGGTTGCGCGCGCTGACCTGGCCGGCCCGCGTGCGCTCCTTCTCGGCCTCGTCGACCAGCGAGGCGGCCAACGCGGCGAGGTCGGTGCCGGCGATCGTCGTACGGCCCTCGACGGTGGCGGCGGCGACACGGCCACCGTCGATCCAGCGCCGTACGGTGTCCGTGCTGACGCCGAGGAGCTCGGCTGCCTCGGCCACCCGGTAGTCGGTCATGGCACCCACCTTGGCGCATCTGCGGCAGAAAATCACCTATCGGCGACGCATCTGCGTCGATGTCCGCCCCTGGCTGTGGTGCGATCGTCGACGGCTGGGACACTGGCGACGTCATGAGCAGCGAGCAGACCCAGTCCACCGGCACCCCCGGGCGCTACCAGCGGTCGGCGGCCGGCCTGGTCGTCTCCCTGGTCGTCACCGTCGCGGCGATCGGCGCGCTGCTCTACTTCATGGGCGCCTTCCGGCCCGACTTCGAGGCCAAGCCCACCGCGGTCGACTACCTCGACACGGTCGAAGCGCTGCAGCTGTCCGACCAGCACCCGGTCTACCCGGCGGCGCTGCCGGACGGCTGGATCGCGACCTCGGTGACGGTGCCGACCGAGAAGGAGCCCTTCTTCATGGTCGGCATGCTCAACGACGACGACGAGTTCGTCGCCGTCCGGCAGGAGGACGCCTCCTTCGGGGCGATGCTCGCCGGCTCCGTCGACGAGGAGACCGAGCCGGCCGACGGCTACACCGTGCCCGCCTCCGTGGGACGCCCGGTGGCCCGCGACTGGGAGGGCTACACCGACGCCGGCGGCGACACGGCCTATCTCGCCGAGGTCGGCGACCAGACCGTGATGGTCTTCGGCTCGGCGCCCGCGAAGGACCTGCACGCGGTCATCGACGCGCTCACCGCGGCGAAGATCCGCCCCTAGCCCTCAGTCCTCGTCGCCCTGGCCGAGCACCGCCTCGAGCCGCTCGCGCGCCCCGTCGATCCAGTCCTGGCAGACCGTGGCGAGCCGCTCGCCGCGCTCCCAGAGCGCGAGCGACTCCTCGAGCGTCGTACCGCCGGCCTCGAGCTGGCGGACCACCTCGACGAGCTCGGCGCGCGCCTCCTCGTAGGACGGGGTCGCGGCGTCGGTGGTCGCGTCAGTCATGGCTCTCCTCGATGGCGGTGGTGGTCACGTGGATGCGGCCGTCGGCGACCCGCACGCTGAGGGCGGCCCCGGCGGCGATGCCCTCGACGCTGGTGACGACGTGGCCGTCGGCGTCCTGCAGCACGGAGTAGCCGCGCTGCAGGGTGGCGAGCGGCGACAGCGCCTGCACCCGGGCACGGTGGTGGTGGACGTCGTCGGCGGCGCGGTCGAGCTGCCACTCGAGCTGGCGCCGGATCCGGGCCCGCCAGTCGTCGAGCTCGGCGGCGCGGACGTCGAGGAGCGAGGTCGGGTCCGCCAGGGACGGCCGCGAGCGGAGGGCGTCGAGCTGGGCCTGCTCGCGGTCGAGCCGGGCGACCACGGCCTGGCGAAGCCGCACCCTGGCCTCGACGACCCGGGCGCGCTCCTGGGCCATGTCGGGCACCACGATCTTGGCCGCGTCGGTCGGCGTGGACGCGCGCCGGTCGGCGACGAGGTCGAGCAGCGGCGAGTCGGGCTCGTGGCCGATGGCCGACACGACCGGCGTCCGCACCGCGGCCACGGCGCGGATCAGCCCCTCGTCGGAGAAGGGCAGCAGGTCCTCGACGGATCCGCCGCCGCGGGCGATGACGATGACGTCGACCTCGGGGTGCGCGTCGAGGCGGCGGACCGCCTCGATCACCTCGGCGGCCGAGCGGTGGCCCTGCATGGCGGCGTACGCGATCTCGAAGCGGACGGCCGGCCACCGGCGGGTGGCGTTCTCGACGACGTCGCGCTCGGCGGCGGACTTCGGCGCGGTCACCAGCCCGACCCGGACCGGCAGCGCCGGCAGCGGCCGCTTCAGCTCCTGGGCGAAGAGGCCCTCGGCCGCCAGCAGCTGCCGGCGCTGCTCCAGCCGGGCCAGCAGCTCGCCGAGGCCGACCAGCCGGATGTCGCGCGCCTGCAGCGACATCGAGCCGCGGTTGGCGTAGTACGACGGTTTGGCGTGGATGACGATGCTCGCGCCCTCCTCGACGCGGGTCGGCAACCCGTCGAAGAGGACCCGCGAGCAGGTGACCGGGACCGAGATGTCGGCGACCGAGTCGCGCAGCGTCAGGAACACCGTCTGCAGCCCCGGGCGGCGGCTCACCTGGGTCACCTGGCCCTCGACCCACACCGGACCGAGCCGGTCGATCCAGCCGGAGATCGCATTCGCGATCGCCCGGACCGGAGCCGGCTTCTCGAGGGAGGTCTCCAGCGCCACGGCGGCGAGCCTAGCCGCCGCCGTTTGGGACGCGCGGTGCTGGAGACGCTCGAGAGGGTGACGGTTCCGCCGTGGTCGCTCCGGGAGACGCCGGCCGCACGTCACGACATCGAGCCAGGGAGCAAGAGATGACCGACCGCACGTACGAGAACCTGCCCACCCTGATCGGCGAGCTCAAGCGCTCTGCGATCGACGCCTACATGAAGTCGCAGGGCTGGCACATCGACGACGGCAACAAGTACCACCTCGGCGACAACTACGTCACCCGTCCGGGCGGGGACGGCCAGGGTGGCGGCGACTGGAGCTGGAGCGGCTTCTGGGACATCGGCAACGAGGGCCAGGACGCCAAGTGGCGCGCCGCCTTCGACTCGGTCCGCTCGAACATCGACTCGACGTTGAAGAAGTGGCTCGACCTCCCGGACACCGCGACGCTCCTCGCCGACGACATCGAGCAGATGCGCCAGGCCAACCGGCTGCTGTCCTTCTCCCCGTCGGGCGGCACGGGCGGCGGCAACATCCCCGGCTACCTGCAGGGCATCAACTCCAACCTGCACGCGATGTCGGGCACGACCATCGCGACCTTCAAGGCCGAGTTCCTGCTCCAGCTGGAGAAGGCCATCGGGGGCCACCACGGCATCACCGTGATCCTCGGCGGGGCCCTGGCGGCCACCAACGAGATCTGGATCCGTGCCCGCAAGACGGTCGCCGACATCGTGGGCGAGACGCAGAAGGCGCTCGACGCCTATGCGAACGGCGGCGGGATCAGCTGGGAGGTGGTCCTCCAGGTCGCCGGGTACGCCGTCGAGGGCGTCGGCCTCTTCGCGACCGGTGGTGCCTCGACCGCGCTCAAGGGCGCCGGGCAGGGCCTGAAGATCCTGACCGACACCACCACCAAGAAGGGCGAGAAGGCGACCACGCCCTCGCTCGACTACGAGGGCCTGATGAAGGGCCTGGGCAAGGCGCTCGACGACCTGTCGAACGCGATCAAGGCCGAGGAGGACGCCCTCGCCGAGAACCTCACCACCAACATCGGCAAGGTGCGGGCCGACCAGAGCTCCTACGACCTCAAGCGGCCGGCGCTCCTCGACATCAGCGACGACTCGCAGGCGAACATCATCATCATCACCCGCGCGCTCGTCGACGAGATCACCAGGACCTACCTGCCCCTCATCGCCGACGACCTCGACTCGGCGCGGAGCCAGGCCTACCTGGCGACGTACGAGGCCTACCGCGACGGCAGCATCGGTCGTGGCTACAACGGCATCAGCTCGGAGTTCTCCGACTTCCAGTGGATCCTCATCGACCTGATCCGCGACCTCTCGTGGGAGACCCGCAACGGCGCGAAGACCCTCGAGCTCGCGATCGAGGACATCGGCCGCGCCGACACCGACGCGGAGGACGCGCTCGAGGCGCACCACCGCAAGGTGAAGGAGGGCAGCGGCGCGACTCCGTGGGACTGATCGCGTCCGCACCTCCTAGGATTCTCGGGTGCGCCTGCGGATCGACCTCGCCTACGACGGCGGAGACTTCCGTGGCTGGGCGGCCCAACCGGGCCTGCGGACCGTGCAGGGCGAGCTGACGATCGCGCTCACCACCGTGCTGCGGGTCCCCGAGGGGTCGCTCCAGGTGACCTGCGCCGGCCGCACCGATGCGGGCGTGCACGCCCGCGGCCAGGTCGTCCACGTCGACGTACCGGAGGACCCGGAGGAGGGCTCGCCGGCGGCGGCGCGCTATCTCACCCAGCTCGACGTGCTCGTCCGACGGGTCAACGGCTTCCTGCCCCGCGACGTCCGGGTACGCCGCATCACGCCCGCGCCGGAGGGCTTCGACGCGCGGTTCGCCGCCCTGTGGCGCCGCTACGCCTACCGGATCGTCGACGACCCGGCCCGTGTCGACCCGCTGACCCGCAACCACGTGCTCGCGTGGCCGCGCGAGCTGGACGTGGCGGCGATGGACGAGGCCGCCGCGTCGCTGGTCGGCCTCCACGACTTCGCCGCCTTCTGCAAGCAGCGCGAGGGCGCGACGACGATCCGCACGCTGCTCGCCTTCGGCTGGACCCGGTCCGACGACGGCCTGCTGACCGGCCACGTGCAGGCCGACGCGTTCTGCCACTCGATGGTGCGCGCGCTGGTGGGCTGCATGGTCGCGATCGGGGAGGGGCGCAAGGACCCCGCCTGGGCGCGGGAGATCCTCACCGGCCGGCGCCGGGACCCGGGCGTGGTGGTCGTCGCTGCCCACGGGCTCACGCTGGAGGAGGTTGCCTACCCGGCCGACGCCGACCTGGCCGCCCGGGTGGAGCTCACGTCGGCGCGTCGTACCGGCGTCGGGGAGAGCGGGGACCACGAGTGAGCGACGAGCACTACTTCTCCGCCGATCCCTCGGTCGCCTTCCAGCGCGCACCCGTCGAGACGGAGGTCTGGGGACACGAGCTGCGCCTGGCCAGCGGCTCCGGCGTGTTCGCCCAGGGTCGGCTCGACATCGGCACGTCGGTGCTCTTCCGGGAGACCGAGCCGCCCGCGGGCGGGAGGATCCTCGACCTCGGCTGCGGGTACGGCGTCATCGGGCTCGCCTGCGCGATCGCCGCTCCGTCGGCCGTCGTGACCGCCGTCGACGTCAACCAGCGCGCGGTGCTCCTCGCCACCGAGAACGCGGAGTCCCTGGGGGTCGCGGACCGGTTCACGGCATCGGTGCCCGAGGAGGTGCCGGCCGACGCGGAGTTCGACGAGATCTGGTCGAACCCGCCGATCCGGATCGGCAAGGCCGCCCTGCACGAGCTGCTGCTCACCTGGCTGCCGCGCCTCGCGCCGGGCGGTCGCGCGGTGATGGTCGTCGGCAAGAACCTCGGCGCCGACTCGCTGCAGCGCTGGCTGGGCGAGCAGGGCTTCCCGACCGAGCGGGTCGCGAGCGCGAAGGGCTTCCGGGTGCTCGAGACCCGCCGCGCCTGACCGCGCTGCTCCTACAGTGGCGCCATGGCCACCGAGTTCACCGTGCGCGGGTCCTACAGCGCCTTCCAGCGCCCCGAGCGCGGCACCGCCCACGTCACCCTGTCGTGCGAGGGTCCGAAGCCCCAGCCCGTGTACGACCGGGTCGTCGCCGACCTCGACGCCGTGAAGTCCTCGATCAAGGCGCTCCACGACCCGAACCAGGGACCCGTCACCTGGTGGTCCACGAAGCACGTGCGCACGTGGGCGCAGCGGCCCTGGAACCAGGACGGCAAGCAGCTCCCGCTCGTCCATCATGCGAGCGTCGGCGTCGAGGTGAAGTTCCGCGACTTCGACGCCCTCGGCCGCTGGGTCAGCCAGCACGTCTCCTCGACGCAGGGCTTCGGCCTCGACGGCGTGGTCTGGGCCCTCACCGAGAACAACCGCCAGGACCTCGAGCGCGCCGTCCGCACCCGCGCGGTGCAGGACGCCGCCCGCCGGGCCCAGGAGTACGCCGACGCGCTCGACCTCGGTCCCGTCCGGCCGGTCGCGGTCGCCGACGCCGGCATGCTCGGCAACGGCCTGCACGTCGCCGGCGGCGGTGCCGCTCCCTACGCCCGGATGGCAGCGGCGAAGGACAGCTCCGGCGGCGCCGAGCTTGAGCTCTCACCCGAGGACATCGAGGTGTCGGCCGAGGTCGACGCCCGCTTCGTCGCCGGCTGAGCTGTCCACCGATGCCTGCTCCCACCCTCTCCGACGTCGCGCGGCTGCTCGACCGCCGCGGCGAGCTCACCCACGAGCGCGCGGCCGTCCTGCAGCTCGCGACGGCTCCCGACCGTGCGGAGCGCTACAAGTGCACGCACCCCGAGCTCGGCGGCGCCGGCTGGTCGCACCCGTGGCCGGACGAGGAGATGTACCCGCACGCCTGCTGCCGCGAGCACGAGCACTGCCCGGCGGAGTGGGCCAGGTCGTCGGTCAGGGAGTGACCCGCGCCTGCGCGAGCGCCTCCGCCGCGGGGCCGGTCGCCGGCAGGCGTCCCCAGAGGAGCAGCAGCAGCTCGCTCGCGGGTGCGGCGAGCTCGACCTCGTCGGACTGCGCGCCGTCCCCGGACGGCTCGAGGACGACGGACCGGGCCAGGTCGGTCGCCGTCAGGCGGACCGGCGCGGGCAGCGGATCGGTGCGCCCGAGCCGCACCTGGCGCGGGTAGAACACGGTCGCGACCTCCTCGACGCCGTCCCACGCGAGCTCGGGGTCGATGCCCCAGGCGTCGGTCGCGCGCTGGGAGGCGAGGGCGTCGTACAGGTGCATGGTGACCTCGTGGACCTGCCGGCGACGCCAGAAGCCGCTGGTCCGGTCGGCGCCGAAGGTCCACGCCGGGGCGTCCGGCGCAGCCCCCCGCAGCGCGTCGAGGAGCACCCCGGCGGCCGCGCGGTAGCCGGCGACGAGCGCGTCGCGGTCGAGGCCGGGCGGAGGGGAGTCGCCGTCCGGCGTACCAGCGGTGACGGCGTGGGCCGCCCAGGCATGGGTCCAGCGGGTGTGCTCGCCGAGGTCGGCCAGCGTCCACCCCGGACAGGTCGGTACGTCGGCGTCCAGGTCGCCCGTGGCGAGCACGTCGGCGAACCGTCCGGTCGTGCTCTCGAGCAGGTCGATCCACTCCATGGCGCGATCCTCGCAGGGTGGCCCGGGCGAGGGCTGTGGGAGGGTCGCAACAGGATCGGCGGAACCAGCGTCGGAAGGGTGTGAAGGCATTGATCCCGGACGAGGTGGCCCGCACCGGCCCGCCTGCGTTCGACAGCTGGGTGGCGGCCCGTGGGCCCGCGCTGCTGCGGCTCGCCTACGTCCTGACCGGCAACGCGGCCGACGCCGAGGACGTGGTGCAGGACGCGCTCTCGCGCGCCCTCCCGCGCTGGGAGCGGATCGTGCAGGCCGACGACGTCGATGCCTACGTGAAGCGGATGGTCGTCAACGCGCACACGTCCTGGTGGCGCAAGTTCCGGCGCCGCGAGTCGCCGTCGTCGTCGGTCCAGCCCGGAGGGACCGTGGCCGGCCCCGGCGACGGGCCCGCCCACGACGAGCGCCAGCGGCTCTGGGCCGCCTGCCGGGCGCTCCCCGAGGCGCAGCGCACCGCGGTGGTGCTGCGCTACTACGAACAGCTCGAGTACGACGAGATCGCGGCGCTCACCGGCGTCGCCGAGGGCACCGTCCGCTCGCGGGTCTCCCGCGGCCTCGCGGTGCTGCGCGCCGGGTACGGCGCCGATGGAGGTGGGTTCGATGAGTGACCTCGAGCAGGAGCTCGCCGGTGTGCTGGCCGGCGTCGCCGAGCAGGCCCCGGGTGCGGTCGGGCTTGCCGACGCCGCGCGGCGCCGCCACCGGGGACGCCGCCAGCGGCGGCTCGCGGTCGGCGGGGCCGCGGTGGCGCTGGTCGTCGGGTTCGGCGCGGTGCTGGTCGGCGGGCTCGGCGACGACCGGGCCGTGGATCCCGTCGACGACCCCGCTCCGCAGGGGTGGCAGACGATCAGCCAGGACGACGTACGGGCCGAGGTGCCCGCGGACTGGCGGCAGGTGACGTGTGGCGAGGGGGAGGTGCCACGGTGGTCGCCGCCTTCGGCGGATCCGTGCGCTGAGTGGCGCGGTGCTGCCTTCTTCGGCAGCGCGCTCTACGACAGCATGGTCGGCCCGGGCGTCCTGGCGGACGGGGAGGACGGACGTTCAAGCGGCTACGTGACCGCGGGAGACCTCGTCCTGAGCGTCGGTGCCGTCGACCGCGACCTCGCCCGCCGGATCCTCGCGACGGCGCGGGTCGGCGGCCAACCGGTCGTCGACGGCAGCACGTGGGTCTCCTTCGACCGGGGCGCGCTGTCGTACGAGGTCCCGGCCTGGTGGGGCCTCGGTGAGGACGCCGACAGGAGGGGCTACTCAGTCTGCGCCGTACCGGCGAAGGGGCAGGAGGCGCCGGCGCCCGAGCAGGTCGACGCCTCGCACGTGGTGGTTCGTCAGGTGGTCGGAGACCGGATGGTGACGGCCTCGGCGCCGACCCAGGCCGTCGCCGAGCTGGTGCTGGCGACGGTCGAGGTGGACGGGCGCGCCCGCAGTGACGCGTCTTGTGCACCTGAAGACTTCTCCGTTGGACTGCTGCCGGGCGAGTCGACTCCGGGCGCCGGGACCGCCGAGCCCTCGGGTGTGTCGGTGGTCGAGGTCGAACACGACGGCGTCACCTTCGGCATCCTCGACGGCTGGCGGGAGAAGAGTTGTGGAGGGTTGGTCCAGTACACACCGGGCCCTGCCTGTCGGAGCATCCAGCAGAGCGACGGCATCCAGTTCCTCGACGCGAGCTCCTTCGAGCCGGCGATGGATGAAGGGGTCCTGCGCCCTGGTGGCTCCAGCGCGAGGCGGCTGTGGGCCGGTTACGTGCTGCGGGGGCGATGGGCCGTGCTCGTCGTCCACCCCGACAAGGAGACAGCGCAGACCCTGCTCGGCCTGGTCCGCTGAGCCGGACATGCCTCATGCCCCGCCGGGTCGGGCGGGGTGTGGGGCTTGGTGGTCAGTAGCCGTCGAGGATCGTCGTGCCGGCCGGGCCGACGTGGAACAGGTGGCCGTGTGGTGACGTCCAGAGGTAGTGGCCGGGCGTGATGACGAGGTAGCGCCATTGGCTGTGGGTCTTGGCGCGGTGGTGGCGTCGGCAGAGGGGGGTGAGGTTGCAGGGGCACGTCTCGCCGCCCTGGCCGTGGGGTTTCGCGTGGTCGAGGTCGCAGCGGACTGCCTGCTGGGTGCAGTTCGGGAACCGGCAGGTGTGGTCCCTCAGTCGGACGCGGCGTTGGTGGCGGTCGGGGATCTCGTAGGAATCGACCGGGATGCAGTCGGCCAGGTTGATGACCGGCCGGACGATGACGGTGGTCGTCGGGGCTTGGAGCCATTCCTTGACCTGCTCGAGCTGGACCGGTGACCTGGTCTCCTCGCACCGCCCGACCGTGTTGTCGCCGGTGAGGGCGGTGTCGGTGATGTGGACGTTCAGCTCGACTCGTCGTCCGGGTGATTGGGCGATGACCTCGCCGGTGTCGTCGTCGGTGATCAACAGGTCGAGCGCGAGGTCGCGGCGGGCGATCGCACCGACCGCCTTCGCTCGCCGTACGTCGAGGGAGTCGGTGTCGCCGAGCCGTCCGCGCAGTGCTGCTTCGCGGGCGACGGCTTGGTTGAAGTCGTGGCCGTCAGCGGCGTCGAGGTAGGCGTCGAGGTGGACGCCGCCGTGGGCGTCGACCTCGTCCATGTGGACGTCGCAGTGACGGTGCTCGTTCGCCTTCTGCCGCTCGGCCTCGGCGCGTTCGGGGTCGAACCGCAGCATCGCCTCGGTGACGAGGCGTTCGATGAGTGCCCAGGACACGGTTCCGACCGCGATCGAGAGCTGGTGGTCGACGAACGCTGCTGCTTCGGCGGCGAGGCCGTGGGTGAGCTCAGCGACTCGCAGCGCACGCCAGGGCTCGACCTTCCCGGCGAGGACGGCGGCGTAGAGGTCGGGAAGCCGCCACGCGCACTCGATGATCTTGCCGACGTAGGCACGTCCACCGTCCGGTGACCTGCCGAGGACGGCGATGAGCTCCATCAGCTGGAACTCGCTGACGAGGGGTGCGCCGGGGCCGGCGATCGGGACACCGGTGTCGAGGTAGCCCTCGGTCAGGGTCGCGGCGCCTTCGACGGTGTGGACGATGTTGGCGTCGGCCCACGACGTGATGGCCTTCCACTCGCGGACGATGAGGGCGTCGCGGAGGTCGACACCGTCACGGATCTCGGACAGCAGCGAGGCTGTCGAGACAGCTGTCGCGGTACCGCTGGTTCCGAGATCCATGACTGGATTCTCCCATCCACGTCCGACACAACGAGGCGACGGAAACCCGACTGTGGACAGGGGAAAGTGCCTCGCCGGGGTGTGCAGAACAAGTGGCGCAACGAGTGAACACGAGGCTTTCGGGCCGCACCCGACCGCCGGAACCCAGCCCCGCACCCAGCCTCCTCGTCGCTGCGCTTGAAGACCCGACCACTCACCCGACCGCAGGGCACAGCAGGTGCACCGGGGCCAGGGGTCTCGTGACGGTCGCTGCGCGACCTCCTCGACCACCGGGGGGCGGGGTACAGCAGGTGCACCGGAGCAAGGGTCTCGTGACGGTCGCTGCTCGACCTCCTCGACCACCGGCGGGCGGGGTACAGCGGGTGCACCGGGGCCAGGGGTCTCGTGACGGTCGCTGCGCGACCTCCTCGACCAGCGGACGAAATCGGTCGCGCCCGACCACCGCACCACGGACAATCGTGGCTTGTGGGTCACGTAGAGGTCGCCGGCGTCCGGTACGAGCTTCCCGACGGTCGGGTGCTCCTCGACGACGTCTCCTTCCGAGTCGGCGAGGGGGCGAAGGTCGCGCTGGTCGGTGCCAACGGGGCGGGGAAGACGACGCTGTTCCGGATCATCAAGGGCGACCTGACCCCGCACGCCGGCGCCGTCGTACGCAGTGGCGGGCTGGGCGTGATGAGCCAGATGGTCGACCGCGGGCTGGGGGAGGACCCGACGGTCGCGGACCTGCTGCTGGCCCTCGCGCCGGAGCGGGTACGACGCGCCGCGGCCGAGGTGGACCGCTGGGAGCTCGCCCTGATGGACACCGACGACGAGGCGACCCAGCTCTCCTACGCCACCGCGCTCGCCGAGTACGCCGACGCGGGCGGCTACGACATCGAGGTGATCTGGGACGTCTGCACCGTCAAGGCGCTCGCCGTGCCCTACGACCGTGCCAAGTACCGCCGGCTCGCCACCCTGAGCGGCGGTGAGCAGAAGCGGGTCGTGCTGGAGTACCTCCTCGCCGGGCCGGAGGAGGTGCTCCTCCTCGACGAGCCGGACAACTTCCTCGACGTGCCCGGGAAGATCTGGCTGGAGCAGCGGATCGCCGCCTCGGACAAGACGATCCTGTTCATCAGCCACGACCGCGAGCTGCTGTCGAACACGGCGACGCACGTGGTGACCGTCGAGCTCGGCGCAGGCGGCGCGGGCAACAGTGCCTGGACGCACGCGGGCGGCTTCACGTCGTACCACGAGGCCCGCAAGGACCGCTTCGCCCGCTTCGCGGAGCTCCGGCGCCGCTGGGACGAGGAGCACGCGAAGCTCAAGGCGCTGGTGCTGCGGCTGAAGATCAAGGCGGAGTACAACGACGGCATGTCGTCGCAGTACCGCGCGGCGCAGACCCGGCTCCGCAAGTTCGAGGAGGCCGGTCCGCCGACGGAGCAGCCGCGCGAGCAGCAGGTGACGATGCGCCTGTCCGGCGCCCGCACCGGCAAGCGCTCGGTAGTCTGCGAGGACCTCGAGCTCACCGGGCTGATGAAGCCCTTCGACCTCGAGGTCTGGTACGGCGACCGGCTGGCCGTGCTGGGCTCCAACGGCTCCGGCAAGTCCCACTTCCTGCGCCTGCTCGCCGCGGGAGGCAGCGATCCCGACGTCGAGCACCGCCCGGTCGGCGAGGTGGAGATCGCGCCGGTGCGGCACAGCGGCCGGGCTCGGCTCGGCGCGCGGGTGCGGCCCGGCTGGTTCGTGCAGACGCACGAGCACCCGGAGCTGACCGGCCGCACGTTGCTGGAGATCCTGCACCGCGGTGACGGCGACCCGAACGGCCGCAAGGGCATGGGGCGCGAGCAGGCGGCGCGGGTGCTGGACCGCTACGAGCTCGCGGCGAGCTCCGAGCAGCGCTTCGAGTCGCTGTCCGGCGGCCAGCAGGCGCGCTTCCAGATCCTGTTGCTGGAGCTGTCCGGCGCCACCCTGCTGCTGCTCGACGAGCCGACCGACAACCTCGACGTGCAGTCGGCCGAGGCGCTGGAGGAGGGCCTCGAGGCGTTCGAGGGCACGGTGGTCGCGGTGACCCACGACCGCTGGTTCGCCCGCGGCTTCGACCGCTTCTGCGTGTTCGGGTCCGACGGCTCGGTCTACGAGTCCGACGAGCCGGTGTGGGACGAGGGTCGCGTGGAGCGGGTCCGGTGAGCGCCGGGCCGAGGATCGTCGAGCTGACCGGAGAGGACCCGGAGGCGATCCGCACCTGGGCGGCGGTGACCGAGGCCTCGTTGCGCCACGAGGTCGGCGACAGCGCGACGGCGTGGGCGTTCGAGGAGCTCCTGGCGGTCGTCCGCAACCCGTCGAGCAAGCGCGACGAGCGCTTCCTCGCGGCGTACGACGGCGAACGGCTCGTCGGTACGGCCTGGCTCGCGATGCCCCTGCTCGACAACCTCGACAGCGCGATGCTCGACGTGCACGTCGACCCCGCCCTGCGCCGCCGTCGCATCGGCTCTGCGCTCCTGGCGCGGGCGGAGTCGATCGCCGTGGACGCGGGGCGGACCCTCGTCGACGCCGAGGCGCAGTTCGCCCACGACGCTCCGGCCGACGGCGCCGGCACCTCGGGCCGGGAGTTCCTCGTCGCCCATGGCTACACGTTCGGCATCGGCAACGTGCAGCGCAGCGCCCCGCTCCCGATGCCCGACGACGTGCTCGACGCCCTGGCGGCCGAGGCCGCGCCCCACCACGAGGGCTACCGGCTGCGGTCGTGGGCGGGCCCGGTGCCGGACGAGCTGGTCGAGGGCTGGCTCGCCGTCGCCAGCACGCTCAGCACCGAGGCGCCGACCGGGGACATGCAGCGCGAGGCGGAGACGGTCGACGTGGCCGCCCACCGCGACGACGAGGCGCTGGTCGCGGCCCAGGGCCGCACGTCCTGGCGGACCGTGGCGCTGACGGCGGCCGGCGAGGTCGTGGCGTACACCGAGATCGTCGTCCCCGACCACGATCCCCGCTTCGTCTACCAGTGGGGGACGCTCGTGCGCGACGACCACCGCGGCCACCGTCTCGGCGTCGCGGTCAAGGTCGCCAACCACCGGTCCCTGCAGGCCGGCGCCGACGTGGGCGGGCGGCGCGTGGTGACGTGGAACGCCGAGGAGAACGGCCCGATGATCGCGATCAACGAGCGCATGGGCTTCGTCCCCACGGCGCGGATGGCGGAGATGCAGAAGCGGCTCGCCCGCTAAATCACTTGGTTCCGCCCCGGGCGAGTGCGACGGTGGACGGAGTCACCGACCGCGACGGAAGGACCGCCCCATGGCTGCGAACGAAGCGAACGAGGACCTGAAGGCCAGGATGCGCGAGGCCCTCGACCGCAAGAACCGCAAGGAGAAGGGCGTCCACGAGGACGGGCCGGTCCGCGAGAAGGCGCACGGCTCCGAGGTCGTCGGCGGTGCCCCGAAGATGCACCGCCGCAAGGCCGGTGGCGGCGGCTCCTGACGGAGCCGTGGATCAGCCGTCCGAGCCGAGCTCGAGCTCGGTCGTGTCCTCCTTGCCGTTGCGGAGGTAGGTCACCTTGACGGTGTCGCCGGGGCGGTAGGACCGGACCGTGGCGATGAGCGCCTCGGTGTCGTCGATGCGGTGGTCGTCGATCGCGGTGATCACGTCACCGGACTCCAGACCGGCCTTGGCCGCGGCCGAGCCCTTCTCGAGCTCCTCGATCCGAGCACCGGTGAGCGTGGTGTCGCTCGACCCGGCACGCCCGGCGACGTCGGAGACCTGGATCCCGAGCCGGGCGTGGGTCGGGGTGTCGCCCGCGCGCAGCTGCTCGATGATCGGCAGCACCTCGTCGATGGGGATCGCGAAGCCGAGCCCGATCGAGCCCGACTCGGCACCGGCGCCGGAGGACGTCGAGCGGATGGACGCGTTGATGCCGACGAGCTGGCCGTCCATGTTGACGAGCGGACCGCCGCTGTTGCCGGGGTTGATGGCGGCGTCGGTCTGGATGGCCGGGTAGGCCGTCACGTTGCCGTCCTGGTCGCGCGCCACCTCGACCGGGCGGTCGAGGGCGCTGACGATGCCGCTGGTGACGGTCGCGTCGAGGCCGAACGGCGACCCGATCGCGACGACCTGCTCGCCGACGTCGAGGTTGCCGGACTTGCCGATCGTGATCGGGGTCAGGTCCTTGACCCCCTCGACCTTGACCAGCGCGGTGTCGGTCAGCGGGTCGGTGCCGACGACCGTCGCCCTGGCCTTCGTGCCGTCGCTGAACGAGGCGGTGACCTCAGCCTGCTGGGCGGAGATCTGGCCGCCGAGGGTCACGACGTGGTCGTTGGTGAGGATCATCCCGTCGTCGTCCAGCACGACGCCCGAGCCGCTCCCCGACGAGCCGGACCCCGAGACCTCGAGGGCGACGACGGAGGGCAGCACCTTCGAGGCGACGGCCTCGACGCTGCCGGAGGCTGCCGGCTGATTGCCGTTGTCGGCGACCTGCAGCGGAGCGGAGCCGCCTCCACCGGAGCTGTCGGGACCGTTGACGGCGTCGTAGATCGCCGCCCCGCCGACCCCGGCCCCGCCCCCGACCAGCAGCGCACCGGACAGCACGAGGGCCGCGAACGTCGATCGACCGGGCCGCTGGGAGTTCGGGGTCGGCGGCGCGGTGAACGGCGGGAGGAACGGCGGTGCCGGCGGGGTCGGCGGCTGCGAGGACGGCGACGGGGGCAGGACCTGGGTCATGTCCTCTACTGTGGCGACGGGGCCTGTGAGCGCCCTGAGACGCCGTTGAGCATTCACCCAGACTCTCCTCCCACTAGGGTCGGGGGCGTGTCCGACCCCCAGCCGAGCCCCGACGCGGGCGTGGTCGCCCTGGTCCCGGCCCGCGGTGGCAGCAAGCGGATCCCGCGCAAGAACGTCAAGCCGTTCCGCGGCGTCCCGCTGCTGACCCGGGTCGTGGGCACCCTGGTCGAGAGCGGGATCTTCGACCGGGTGGTGGTCTCGACCGACGACGACGAGATCGCCGCGATCGCCGAGGCCGCGGGCGCCGACGTGCCCTTCCGCCGGCCGGCCGAGCTGTCCGACGACCACACCGGCACCCGGCCGGTCATCCAGCACGCGATCCGCGAGCTCACGGCTGCCGGCCAGGCGGTGGACGAGCTGTGCGTGGTCTACCCCGCGGCGGTGTTCGTCAGCGGCGACGACCTGGCCGCGGGTCGGGAGAGGCTGAGGTCGTCCGGCGCGCAGTTCGTGATGTCCGCGGCGTCGTACGCGGCGCCGGTGCAGCGCGCCCTGGCGGTCGGGGAGGACGGCTGGATGCACATGCTCTGGCCGGAGTTCGCGCTCACCCGCAGCCAGGACCTGGTCGAGGCCTACCACGACGCCGGGCAGTTCTACTGGGGCACGGTGGACGCCTGGCTGACCGGGCCCTCGGTGCTCGCCGCGCGCACGGTGCCCCATGTGCTGCCGCACTGGCGGGTCCAGGACATCGACACCCCCGAGGACTGGGAGCGCGCCGAGCTGATCCACCGGCTCGCGGAGTCCGAGGACTGACGCTCGTGGCACCGGTCGTCCTGGTCCGTGCCGATGCCGGCCCCCGCATCGGCAGCGGCCACCTGGTCCGCCAGCTCGCGCTCGCCGACCTGTTGGCCGCCCGCGGCGCCGAGGTCGTCGTGGTGACCACCGGCGACGACCCGAGGATCACGGCGGCCGGGCACCGCAACCTCACCGTGCCCGAGCAGGCCGACGCCACCGGACGCCCGTGGCCGGTCGCCGCCCAGCTCGCCGACGCCCGGGCGACCATCGAGCGCGCCGGGGGAGCGGTCGACGTGGTCGTCGTCGACCACTACGGCCTCGACCACGTCTGGGAGGCGGAGGTACGCCGCATCGCGGACCGGGTCGTCGCGGTCGACGACCTCGCCGGGCGGCGTCGCGAGGTGGACCTGCTCGTCGACCACAACTGGTACGGCGCCGGCAGCGCCGGCCGCTACGACGGCACCGTGCCCGACGGCTGCGAGCTGCTGCTCGGTCCGCGCTACGCCCTGCTGCACCCGGCCTACGCCGAGCTCCGGAAGGAGTCGTCCCCGGCCGCCGTGCCGCCGCGACGCCTGCTGGTGTCCTTCGGCGGCACCGACCCGGCGGGGGAGACCCGGACCGTCCTGGAGGCGCTGCGCGGCCGCCCGGCGTTCGAGCGGGTCGAGGTGGTCGTGGGCTCGCGCGCGGCGCTCGCGCCCGGCCTCGAGGACCTGGTGGCCGACGTACCGGGGGCGGAGCTGCACGTCGCGCTGCGCTCGCTGGCGCCGAGCCTGCAGCGCGCCGACCTCGCCATCGGGGCGAGCGGCACCGCGACCTGGGAGCGGATCTGCCTGCAGGTGCCGGCGATCGTCACGACGACCGCACCGCACCAGTCCGGCGTGACCCGGGCGCTCGCGGAGGCGGGCCTGACGACCTGGGCAGGTCTCGTCGGCGAGGTCGGCGTCGACGGCTACCGCGCCCTGCTCGACCGGGCCGCGGAGGGTGCACTGCCCCTCCCGCCCCCGCTCGTCGACGGGTACGGCGCCGCGCGGGTCGCCCACGCCGTGCTCCCCACGCGTCCGACCGGTCCCGACGACGGGCTGCGGCTCCGACTCGCGGGGCCGGAGGACGCGCCGGTCGCCGTCGCGCGCGGCGACGACCCGGCGGGGTGGGTCGCAGCAGGGAACCGATTCGCGTCGGATCTCGTCGTTCCGGACGTGGTGGTGGTCGTGGTCGAGGTCGACGGCGTGCCCTCGGCCTGTCTCCGGGTCACCCGGGACGGCCCCGATGTGGACTCGATAAACCATATCGATATACTCGACAAACGTGCCGCCGGGATCATGGACGACGTCCTCGATCGGTTAGTGTGGCCGTGCAGCGAAGGAGAGCCGACACGGCTCGCAGCGCTCGTTCCGGGACAGGGCGGGCGATGACGGATCAGGAACGAGGGAGCAGGATGCCGCGCTCCGCGCTCATTCTCGGAGCGCTGCCGGGACAGGCGGACGCCATGCACCGGCTCCGCGCTGCCGGGTGGCGGGTCTACGCGTGCGGACACGTCCGCGAGGGCGCCGGCGTCGCGGCCGCCGACGAGTTCTTCGTCGTCGACATCCTCGACCCCGCCGGTGTCGCCGCGCTCGCGAAGGAGCTGGCCGTCGACGTCGTCTACTCCGTCGGCTCCGACATCGCGATGCCGACCGTCGCCGCGGTCAGCGAGCAGCTCGGCCTGCCGCTGTTCCACTCGCCGGCCGTCACCGAGACGCTCCACCGCAAGGACCTCCTGCGGGGCTTCCTCACCAAGAACGGCCTCAGCCCGGTGCCGCACCAGGTCGTGCGCACCGCCGCCGACCTCACCGGCTTCGTCGCCTACCCGGCGATCGTCAAGCCGGTCGACAACCAGGGCCAGCGCGGCATCACCATCGTCCAGGACCACGACGAGGCCGTCGCCGCCCTGCCCGCCGCGCTCGCGTCGTCGCGCAACGGCGCGGCGGTCATCGAGCAGCTGCTCGAGGGCCCCGAGTTCTCCGTCCACGTCTTCGTCGTCGACGGCGTCGCCCACCTGCTGCTCGCCTCCGACCGGCACGTCTGGGAGGGGCCGCTGACCGGGATCCCCAGCAGCCACACGATGCCCTCGCGTGAGCTCGACGACGTCACCTCCGCCCAGGTCAAGGGCCTCATCGACGCCTTCGTGGCCGCCCTCGGCGTGACCAACGGACCGCTGTACTTCCAGATGATCCTCACCAGCGACGGTCCCCGGATCGTGGAGGTCGCGCCGCGCCTCGACGGCTGCCACCTGTGGCGCCTGATCGAGGTGCACACCGGCTTCGACCTGATGATGACCGTCTTCGACGTGCTGTCCGGTGGCGAGTGGCCCGGCGACCCCGAGCTGCCGACCGGCGTGCACCACACGCTGCGCTTCCACCTGACCGACCCGAAGATCCCCTTCGAGCCGGCCGACCACAGCTTCGCCGACCTCGGCGAGGTGGTCTTCGAGGAGTTCCACACCGAGCCGGGTGAGCTCGCCCGCGACGTCAACGGCACGGTCGCGCGGCTCGGCTACGCGATCACGCGCGACAACGATTGAGGGCCCGCGCTTGAGGATCGTCGTCACCGGCGCGCGTGGCTTCCTCGGGGGCCACGCCGTCACCCACCTCCGCGCCCAGGGGTACGACGTCGTGCCGCTCGGCCGGGGTGAGGACGGCCTGCTCCGCCGGCTCGACGAGCCGGCCCTCACGGCGAGCCCCGCCCCGGCGCCGGCCGAGCTGCTCGCCGGCGCCGACGCGGTGGTCCACCTCGCGGCCCGGAGCGTCGACAGCCTCGCGACCCCGCTGGCGTCGTACCTCCCGGCGAACGTGGCGCTGACCGAGGAGCTCCTCCGCGCGGCCGTGGCGGCCGGTGTCGGCCGCTTCGTGCTGGCCTCCTCCCGGCTGGCCTACCCCGGCCACCTGCGCGGGCCGATCCGCGAGGACGAGCCGGAGGGCCCGGACACCTTCTACGGCCTCAGCAAGCGGATGGGCGAGGACGTCCTCGCGCTCTACGCCCGCACCTCGGGCATCGGCACGGTCGCGCTGCGGATCGCGCAGGTCGTCGGACCCGGTGACGGGGGCCGCGGCGCGCTGCCGCGCCTCGCCGCCCAAGGGCTCGCCGGCGGTCCGCTGACGGTGTCCGGCAAGGGCGCCGTGGTCCGCGACTTCGTCGACGTGCGCGACGTGGCGACGGCGCTCGAGCTCGCCGCCACCCGCCCCGGCCTGCCCAGCCCGCTGGTCGCCAACATCGGCACCGGAGGCTTCTCGGTCGCCGAGATGGCCCGCGAGGTCGCCGCCCAGTGCGGCCTCGGCGACGACGCGGTCGTCTTCGAGCCGGTGGACCGGGAGGACACCTCGGAGTACCGCCTCGACACGACGCGCGCCCGCGACCTGCTGGGCTGGACGGCGTCGTACGGGCTCTCCGCGATGGTGCGGGAGCGGGTCGGCCATGGCTGAGCAGACCGCCACCGCCACCCGTCCGGCCGCGGTCACCGCCGACGGCTACCGCCTCGGCCAGCGCCCGGCGCTCGACGGCCTGCGCGCCATCGCGGTGGCGATGGTCCTCTTCAACCACACCGCGCTGCCCCACAGCGGCACCGCCGGCACCGTGGGCGTCACGGTCTTCTTCGTGCTGTCCGGCTTCCTGATCACCCGGCTGCTGCTGGAGGAGTGGGACACCCGCGACGACATCTCGCTCTCACGCTTCTACATCCGCCGCGCGCTGCGGCTGATGCCGGCGATGGTGCTCTACGTCATCGTCACGGCCGTCGTCGCGATCCGGTACGACGAGCGGCTGGAGCAGGTGCTCTGGGCGGGCCTCTACGTCACCAACATCGTGCGCACCCTCGGCGAGTACGTCACCCTCACGCCGCACACCTGGTCGCTGGCCATGGAGGAGCAGTTCTACCTCGTCTGGCCGGCCCTGCTGATCGGGCTGCTCAGCGTGCTGCGCCTCAGCCGGCGCGGACTGGCGCTCGCGCTGGTCGCGATGATCGGGCTGTCGCTCGCCTACCGCTACTGGCTGATCGACACCGGCGCCAGCCTCCAGCGGCTGCACAACGACCCCCTCGTCGTGTCGTTCTCGCTGCTCGTCGGCTGCCTGCTCGCCGTCGTCGTCGCCTGGCGCGGCTGGCGCTTCCTCGGCGGGCTGGCCTTCGCCGCCTCGCTCGCCGTGCTGGTCTCGCTGTGCGGGCAGGACAAGGGCGTGTGGGTCTACGGGCTGATGGTGCCCGCGACCACGCTCGCCTCCGCGGTCGCGATCCTGGTCGTCGTACGCGACGGGAAGGGGCCGCGCTGGGTGCACGCCGTGCTCACCTGGGCGCCGCTGCGCGGGCTCGGCAAGATCTCCTACGGCCTCTACCTGTGGCACTACACCGTCTACTACGTCGTCAAGCAGCAGCTGCCGGGCGCCGAGACCTCGCAGGTCTGGACCCGCGTCGTCGTCGAGGTGCTGCTCTCCGTCGCGGTGGCGACCCTCTCCTACCACCTGATCGAATCCAAGTTCCTCAAGCTGAAGGACAGTGCGCGATGGTCGACACGAGTACGGAGCTGACCGACTGGAGCGGGATGGTCGACGACCTCCTCGCCGGCATCGAGCAGCGCGACCCGCTCTACACCCCCACGAACTTCTGGGGCCCGGGCGTCGAGCAGCTGCTCGGCGACCTCCGCAAGCGCGGCCTGCCGACCTTCAAGTCGTGGCCGTCCTCGCGCAGCTGGTTCTACCCGCGTTACGGCGACGGGTACCCGGGCAAGGCGATGCAGAAGATGATCGAGGCGTCACAGGTCGCCAACCCGGCGGTCAGCGAGGCCCGGATCCGCTCCATCCTCGGCGGCAGCATCGAGGCCCGCCGCGACTACCACGCCGTCCAGCTCGCCTGGGACCAGGAGCGCTGGCCCTTCGACCTGCTGTCGTACGGCGAGAACGAGCTCGGCAACGCCCAGCGCTTCCGCTTCACCGGCACCGACGTCGGCTGGAGCCGCCCCTACCTCAACTACCTGCTCTGCCTCACCGCGCTGAGCAAGCACGTCGACGCGCCACCGCGCTCCTTCCTGGAGATCGGCGGCGGCTTCGGCGTGCTCGGCGAGATCGTCACCCAGCGCGACCCGGACGCCCGGTACGTCGACGCCGACATCCCGCCGCTGGTCGTGATCACCGCGTGGTACCTCACCCAGATCCTCGACCGGCCGGTCCTCACGCCCGCCGACCTGCCGGACGGCGGGTTCGAGGTGCCCGCCCACGGCACCATCCCGAGCTGGCGGCTGCCCGACCTGCGCAGCGACTACGAGGTGTTCGTGAACTCCTTCTCCTTCCAGGAGATGGAGCCCGACGTGGTGAGCAATTACGTCGACCTGGTCGCCGCGCGCGGCGTGCGTTACGCCGTCTCGCTGAACTCGCGTGCCGGCAAGCGGCGCGCCGAGGCCGGCCGGGCCGGTGGCGCGATCGAGCCGGTCACCTCGCAGTTCATCGTCGACGCGTTCGCCCGGCACGGCTTCGAGGTCGCCGGCCGGTACGGCGAGCCGCTGATCCAGTCGGCCGGCGAGCTCGTCGTGCTCCGGCGGGCCTGAGGGCGTGGCCATGCAGATCGGTGGCATCCCGGTCGGCCGCGACGCCGACCCGTTCGTGATCGCGGAGATCTCGGGCAACCACCACGGCTCGCTCGACCGGGCGCTCGCGATCGTCGACTCGCTCGCGGGCTCCGGCGTGCACGCGGTGAAGCTGCAGACCTACACCGCGGACACGATGACGATCGACGTGGACCGCGAGGAGTTCACGATCCAGAACCCCGGCTCGCTCTGGTACGGCCGGACCCTGCACGACCTCTACTCCGAGGCGATGACGCCGTGGGAGTGGCACGAGCCGATCATGGCCCGCGCCCGCGAGCACGGGATGCTCTGCTTCAGCTCGCCCTTCGACCGCACCGCCGTCGACTTCCTGCTCGGGCTCGACGTGCCCTGCTTCAAGATCGCGTCGTCGGAGATCATCGACATCCCGCTCATCCGCTACACCGCGGCCACCGGCAAGCCGCTCATCATCTCCACCGGCATGGCCACGCTGGAGGAGATCGAGGACGCCGTCGCGGCGGCCCGGGAGGGCGGCTGCGAGGACCTGGTGCTGCTCAAGTGCACCACCAGCTACCCCGCCCGGCCCGAGGACTCGCACCTGCTGACGATCCCCGACCTGCGCGAGCGCTTCGGCTGCGAGGTCGGGCTGTCCGACCACAGCCTCGGCGTGGGCGTCGCCGTCGCGGCCGTCGCGCTGGGTGCCGTCGTCCTCGAGAAGCACATCACGCTCGACCGCAACGACGGCGCCGTCGACAGCCCGTTCTCGCTCGAGCCGCCGGAGTTCGCGCAGCTCGTCACGGAGACGGCGGCCGCGCGGGTCGCCCTCGGCGAGGTCCGCTACCAGCCGACCGAGGCCGAGGAGGGCGCCCGCGGCCGTCGCCGCTCGCTCTACCTCGTCGAGGACGTCGCCGCCGGCGAGGTGCTGACCGAGCAGAACCTCCGCAGCATCCGCCCGGGCTCCGGCCTGCCGCCGAAGCACTGGGACGAGGTCCTGGGCCGCCGCGTCCGCGAGGCGGCCCCGCGCGGTACGCCGCTGACCTGGGACCTGCTCGCGGACTGAGCAGGCCCCGGGCCGAGCGTCGCCGTCAGGCCCCCACGCCGTCGAGGGCGGGCGGCGTCGTACCGCTGCCCGCCTTGCCGACCGACTTCTGGATGAGGGCCTCGAGGTCGAGACCCGTCGAGGTCCTCAGCATCTGGAGGGTCTGCGCCACGTTGTCGGTGACCTGCCTCGGCAGGGCGCCGGCACCGTCGGTGGACAGCACGGTGAGCTGGTCGATCGCGGCGATCGGTGCGGCGACCTCCTTGGCGATCTGCGGCAGCACCTCGATCAGCATCTGCAGCACCGCGGCGTCGTTGTAGTGCGCGAACGCCTCGGCGCGCTTGTCCATCGCCTCGGCCTCGGCCTGGCCGATCGCGAGGGTCGCGGCGGCCTGCGCCTCACCCTCGGCCCGGGTGGCGTCGGCCTCGGCGAGGCGGCGGCCCTTCTCCGCCTCACCGCGCTTGATGCCCTCGATCGCCTCGGCCTCGGCCAGCGCCGCGCGGCGGCCCTTCTCGGCCTCACCGCTCAGCTTGGTCTCCTCGGCCTTCGCCTGCGCGGCTGCGATGGTCGCGGCCTTGCGGGCGTCGGCGGCCGCGATCTCCGCCGTACGACGGGCCTCGGCCTCCTGCTCGACGCGGTAGCGCTCGGCGTCGGCCGGCTTGCGGACCTGGGTCTCGAGCTGGCGCTCGGTCAGCGCGGCCTGGCGGACCGCGACCTTCTCCTGCTCGGTGAGGATCGCCTGGTCGCGGTCGGCCTGGGCCAGCGGTCCGGCCGCCGCGGCCTGCGCGGAGGCCGCGTCGGTCTCGGCCTTGATCTCGGCCTGCTTCAGCGCGAGCGCCCGCTGCGCGATGGCGATCTCCTGCTCCGCGGCGATCTGCGCCTGCTCGGCGGCCTGCCGGGCGTTGGCCTCAGCGATCCGGGCGGCCTGGCTGGCGCGAGCGGCCTCGGGCCGGCCCAGGTCGGCGAGATAGGTGCCGTCGTCGGTCACGTCCTGGATCTGGAACGCGTCGAGGATCAGGCCCTGGCCGGTGAGCGAGCTCTCCGACTCGTCGGCGACGCGCTGGGCGAAGGCGGCCCGGTCGCGGATGATCTGCTCGACCGTGAGGCCGCCGACGATCGAGCGCAGCGCACCGGCGAGCACCTCCTGGGTGAAGGTCTCGATGTCGGCCTGCTGCGAGAGGAAGCGCTGGGCGCCGAGGCGGATCTGGTCGGCGTTGCCGCCGACCTTGACGATCGCGACGCCGTCGAGGTTGAGCTTGATGCCCTGGCCCGACACCGCGCCGCGGATCTGCACGGAGATCCGGCGGCTGGACAGGTCCATCGTCGCCAGCTTCTGGACGAACGGGACGACGAAGACGCCGCCGCCGAGCACGACCTTCTGCCCGGACAGGTCCGTCGTCAGCTCCCCGGTCTCGGGGTTGACCACGGCCTTGCCCTTGCGGCCGGTGACGATGAAGGCCTGGTTGGGGCCGGCCACCTTGTAGCGGCTGGTGACCAGCAGGACGAGGAGGACCAGGAGGACGACGATGCCGGCGACCGGCACCCAGACGGCGGTGTTCATGTGTCTCGACTTTCTTGTCGGTGGGGACTGCTGGGGGTTCGGGGAGGGAGGGGCGCTCAGGCCGGCCGGGCAGGCGGTTGCCACACCTCGGTGACGCTCACGGCGGTCGGCGACAGGACGCCGGTCACGTTGACCTCGGCGCCCGCCTCGATGGGCTGGTAGGCGCTGGCGTTGAGCTGCAGGGGATGGCCGCCGACGACGACCCGGACGACGCCGTACCCGTCGGCGGGGATCGCGGTGATCACCCGGGCGACCTGGCCGACGCTGTCGCTGATCGCGACCGTGCCGTCGCTGGGGCCGTCCTTGACGAGCCGGGTCAACCACCAGGCGAACCAGGCGACGACGACACCGGAGACCACCCCGACGGCGATCGATGCCGGCAGCGGCGCGCCCGCGCCGTCGGCGATCGCGCCGCCGAATCCGAAGGCGGAGGTGAAGCCGCCGAGGGCCGCCGTGGAGATCCAGTCGGCCTCGAGTGCGTCGAAGGCACCGTCGAGCAGGTCACCGGCCACCAGCGAGGCCAGGACGACGGCGATCCCGACCATGCCGAGGATGAGGAAGACGGTCACGGGAAGCCCTTCGGGGTCGACGAACACTGTGCCGACCAGGCTTCCCGGCGCTCCTGCAGGCGACCCTATCGGACGTCGCGACCCCGCGCGCGGGATTTTCCTCCGGCGCAGGCGTCAGAGCCCGAGCTCGTCCTTCATGTGGTGCAGCTCCCGGGCCACCAGCTCGTCGTACCCCTCGGCGGTGGTGGCCTTCGCGAGCAGCTCCATCGCCTCGGCGGCCGGGACGATCGGGAACGCCTCGGCGTCGAGCGTCGTGTAGTCGCGCACGGGGAACTCGCGGACCACGAAGCCCGGGACGCCGCGGGTGAGGCCCTCGATGAGTGCGGAGGTGCCCATCGAGACCGACGCGAAGACCATGTTGGGCAGCTCGAGGCGCAGCGAGTGCTGGTAGATCGGCTTCCAGCCGGCCGTCTTGCCGACCGTCTGGAAGAGCCAGTGCTCGTGCTCGCCGGTGAGGCCTCGGGGCTTGAAGTAGACGTCGACCGGGTGGTGCTCGCGCAGGGCGGCCAGCTCGTCGAAGAGCCGGATGTAGAGCTCGCGGTGGGCGGCGGTGTCGAGGGTCGGCATGTTGCCGAGTGTCGAGCGACCGCCGAAGATCACCAGCGAGACCGGCTTGCCGGGCTCGAACGGCCGCGGCGGGGACGGCGACAGCATCGAGTCGGCCGAGTGGTGCACGACCTTGTCGGGGAACGCCCGGCGCCAGGCCTCGGCGCCGCTGTGCGTCACCGCGTGCACCTCGTCGAAGGAGTCGGCGCGGCGCAGGTCGACGTGGACCGGGTTGGTCGAGTGCGGCCACACGATGACCCGGCCGCCCGCACGGCGGACCGTGTCGCCGACGATCACGCTCTCGGCGTACAGGTGGTCGCCGATGTGCGCCTCGGTGACACCGCGCCGCTCGATGTCGGCCGCGGCGGTGCGGGCGAGGTGCTCCAGGAGCGGTGACGTCGCGCGGTGCAACCACTCCTGCCAGGTGCCGCCCAGCGGCTCGCCGACCTCGACCGACCCCCTCGCCCTGCCGCCCTCGGCGCCGAGGGCGCGACCGGTGAGCCGGGCGACCCGGGTGAGCGGGTACTCGAAGGTCTGCAGGACGCTCTCCTCCGGGTGGAGGCGGGCGGTGGCGTGGATCGGGTACTGCTGCTCGATCGAGCGGTCGTAGGCGAACTCCTTGACGACCGAGCCGGACTGGTAGACGACGACGTCGTCGAGCTCCTCGACGAGCGGCACGACGCGGCGGATGCCCGCGGGGACCACCGCTCGCGTGTGCGGCGCCGGATCCTCGACCACGTCGAGCGCGGCCATCACCGAGCGCCACTTCGGGACGAAGCGCACCGTCTCCGTCGCCCGGCCGACCGACTCGTTCTCGATCCGCACGAGGAAGGCGTTGGCGCCCCGCTCGAGGAGCGCGAAGTAGAGGAAGACCAGGTCGAAGTCGCCGGACGCGTAGCCCTCGAGGTAGCCGAGCTCGGTGCCGAGGACCTCGATCAGGACCGGCTCGCCGGCGGCCCGCGCGGCCAGCTCGGCGGCGAGGCGCTGCATCGGCACGAACAGCGCCGACTCGTGGTAGACGTTCACCATCACCGCGTCGGACAGGGTCTCGGCCGGCAGGTGCGGCGGGGACGCGAACCGCGCGCCGAACTCGTCCGCCCACGCCCGTGCCTGCGCCAGCAGGATGTTGGTCGGGCTCAGCGGCTCGGGCCAGCGGTCGCGCTCGCTGATCTCCTGCACCAGCCGGCCGACCGCCGGACGGTCGATGTAGTGGCCGGACCGCAGCGCCAGCTCGAGCGAGGAGTGCCGTGGCACCCGGACCAGCCGGACCGGGCCCAGGCCCGTCCCCGTCGCCGTGTACGACGGCAGCGCTCCGCGCACCTCGGCGACCTCGTCCGCGCCGATCGGCAGGGCGCCCGGCGTCGTACCGGACTCCAGACGGGCGGCGGCCAGCTCGTAGGCCACGGGGGCGTCGTCGGGGTAGAGCCGCGCCGCGCGCTCGAGGACCCGGATCCGGTCGTCGTCCATGCTCGACTTGCCGAGCACGCGGGCGAGGGCGCGGTGGAAGAGGGGCCCCGCGGGCCGGTCGAGCAGGGCGTCGGCGGAGTCGAGGTGGTTGACGACCTCGTGCCACGCGGCCTCGAACCAGTCGGCCTGCGAGGCGCGGCGGGGGAGCGGGCGCGGGTCGGGGTCGTCGCGGGCGGCCGATCGCCAGTAGCGCACCCAGCGCACGACGGCCTGGTCCCAGTCGGCGCGCGCCATCGCGACGTGGGCGGTCTCCCAGAGCACGATCCGGCGGTGGGCGTAGCGCTCGAGCGCCTGGGTCGCGATCGCCTCGGCCGCGTCGATGTCGCGGGCGCGTCGGTGGCTGTGCACGGCGCTGACCCAGCCCGGCGCGTTGAGGTCGTCGGCGCGGGTGGCGACCAGCTCGGCCCAGCGGTCGCGGGCTGCGGCCCAGTCGCCGCGCCGGCCCTCGAGTCGGGCCCGCGCGGCGAGCAGCGTGATCTCGTCGGGCTCGGAGGCGAGGGCCTTGTCGAGCACCCGCTCGGCGTCCTCGAAGCGACGGGCCTCGACGTGCGCCGCGCTCTCGGCCAGCCAGGCCGCGCGCTGCTCCTCGGCCGGGGTGGGGGGTGCGGCCCGCCGCTGCCGGAGCCTGCGGACGGCGGCGCGGGCGGGGCGGGCCAAGCGCCGCAGGGATCGATGGCTCCGGGGCGCCATGGTCGAGTCGCACCTTCCGCTCTGCTGTGGGTGGGATGCCGCGTCAGCATACCAAGTGAACAATGTCGAGTGAGACACTGTAGATTACCCGGCCATGTCCTCCTCGCACCCCGATGTGGTCCGTGGCCCGCGCCGATGGCTCGGGCTCCTGGCCAGCCTCGTCGTGCTCCTGGTGGCGTGGTCGGTGGTCGCCGCCGCGGACCTGGTCGAGCCGCACTACCTGACCCCCAGTCCGCTGGAGGTGTGGGACGCGTTCGTCCGCGCCAACAGCTACCACCCGGTCGGTGGCGGGGTGGACCGCGTCGTGCGTGGCGAGGAGCACTACTTCCTGTGGGAGCACCTCGTGGTGAGCCTGCGGCGGATCGGGCTGGGCCTCGTGCTCGGCGTCGTGGTCGGCGTACCGCTGGGGCTGCTGATGGGCACCGTGCGGTGGGTCGGCGACCTGGTCGGCCCGTACGTCGACTTCCTGCGCTCGCTGCCGCCGCTGGCCTACATCGGCTTCCTCGTCGCGTGGTTCGGCATCTACGACACCTCGAAGGTGTGGCTGCTCTTCCTCGCGGCCTTCCCGCCGATCACGCTCGCCACCATCAACGGGGTGCGCGGGGTGAAGCAGGACCAGCTCAATGCCGCCCGGAGCCTCGGGGCCTCCGGGTTGCAGCTGACGACCCAGGTCGTCCTCCCCGCGACGCTGCCGGACATCCTGTCCGGGCTGCGCGTCGCGGTGGGCTTCGCGTGGACCACGGTCGTGGCCGCGGAGCTCGTCAACGGTCTGCCGGGCATCGGGGGCCTGGCCTACCTCTCCGGGACGCAGAACAAGATCGCGCTGTCGGTCGCCTGCATCCTCGTCATCGGCCTCACCGCGATCGCCCTTGACGCCGTCATCCGCTCCATCGAGAAGCTCGTCGTCCCGTGGCGAGGAAAGGCCTGACCATGAAGACCTCCCGCTGGACCGCCGCCGCCGCGCTGGCCGCCGTCGTCCTCCCGCTCTCCGCCTGCAGCCTCGGCGAGGACACCGAGGCCGCCGCCAGCGACTGCCCGTGGACGGCCGACGAGTCGGTCGAGGGCACGGTCCGGATCGGCTATCAGAAGATCCCCAACGGCGACGTCGTCGTGAAGGACCAGAAGCTCCTCGAGAACTGCCTGCCCAACGCCACCATCGAGTGGAACAACTTCGCCTCGGGAGGCGACGTCGTCCAGGCGTTCGGCGCCGGCAGCATCGACATCGGCCTCGCCGGCTCGTCGCCGTCGACGAAGGCGCTCTCGGCACCCCTGAGCCTGCCGGTGAAGGTGATCTGGATCCACGACGTCATCGGTGAGGCCGAGTCGCTCGTCGTGCGCGACGGCGCCGCCACCGACATCAAGGGGCTCAAGGGCAAGACCATCGCCACCCCGTTCGGCTCGACCGCCCACTACTCGCTGCTGCAGGCGATCGCCGACGCGGGCGAGGACCCGGCCGACTACAAGCTGATCAACAGCGAGCCCGAGCAGATCGCGCCCGCCTGGGCCAACGGCGACATCGACGCGGCGTGGATCTGGGACCCGACCCTGTCGGAGCTGAAGAAGCAGGGCGGCACCGTCATCCTCTCGAGCAAGGACACCGCCGAGGCCGGCAAGCCGACCTACGACCTCGGCCTCGCGTCGACCAGCTTCATCGAGGAGAACCCGAAGGTCCTCGAGGCCTGGGCGAAGGCACAGGACTACGCCGTCGAGCAGATCCTCGACGACCCGGACAAGGCGGCCGAGAGCGTCGCGATCGAGGTCGGCGTCAGCACCGACGAGGCCAAGGCGCAGTTCGCCGGGCTGACCTACCTGCGGGCGGCCGACCAGGCCGGCGACGACTGGCTGGGGAAGAAGCTGGGCACCGACCTGCTGGGCACGGCGAAGTTCCTGCTGCAGCAGGACGGCATCTCGGCCGTGGCCCCCGCGGCGACGTACGACGACGGGGTGGACGCCTCGGTCGCCGCCTCGGCGGAATGACGGGCGGGACGAGCCGATGAGCAAGGGCATCGACGTGGCGGGCCTGGCGCACGAGTTCCGGGCCCGCGGCGGCGCCGTGCCCGCGCTCGACCGGATCGACCTCGCCATCGAGCCCGGCGAGCTGGTGACGCTCGCCGGGCCGTCCGGGTGCGGCAAGACGACCTTCCTGCGGATGATCGCCGGCTTCGTCGCGCCGTCGTCGGGCTCCATCGCCGTCGGCGGTACGACGGTCCGCGGCCCCGGCGTGGACCGCGGCGTCGTCTTCCAGCAGCCGACGCTCTACCCGTGGCTCGACGTACGCCGCAATGTCGCGCTCGGCCCGAAGCTGCGCGGGATCGGCAAGGCCGAGCGGCTGGCGACGGCCGACCGCTACCTGTCGCTCGTCGGCCTCACCGACGCGGCCGACCGGCGGCCCTACGAGCTGTCCGGCGGCATGCAGCAGCGCGCCCAGATCGCCCGCGTGCTCGCCGGCGACCCCGAGGTCGTGCTGATGGACGAGCCCTACGGCGCCCTCGACGCGCTCACCCGCGAGCGGCTGCAGAACGAGCTGCTCACGCTGTGGCGCGAGACCGGCAAGACGATCCTGTTCATCACGCACAGCGTCGACGAGGCGGTCTTCCTCGGCTCGCGGGTGCTCGTGATGAGCCCGCGCCCGGGGCGGATCGTCTTCGACGAGCAGGTGCCCTTCTCCGCCGACGCCTCGCTGACGCCGGACCAGGTCCGCGCGCTGCCGGAGTTCGCGGCGACGACCGCCCGGGTGCGGGCGGCCATCGCGCACTGACCCGAGTCGGTGGTCGAGGAGGGCGCCCTGGCGCCCGTCTCGAGACCCGGCGAGCCGGTGCTGGGACGGTGCCGGACACCGTGAGCGCACCATGGCCAGGGGTCTCGTGACGGTTGCTGCGCAACCTCCTCGACCACCGGGGCCGGTCACACCTGGCGCTGCTGGTCCTCCCAGTACGGCTTGCGCAGCTCCCGCTTGAGGATCTTGCCGGTCGGGTTGCGGGGGAGCGCGCTGATGATGTCGACGGACTTGGGCGCCTTGAAGTGGGCGAGGCGCTCGCGGGTCCACTCGATGAGCTCGACCTCGCTGGCGTCCGAGCCCTCCTTGAGCGCGACGACCGCCTTGACCGACTCGCCCCACGTCGGGTCGGGGACGCCGATGACAGCGACCTCGAGGACGCCCGGGTGCTCGGAGAGGACCCGCTCCACCTCCGGGGAGTACACGTTCTCGCCGCCGGTGATGATCATGTCCTTGAGTCGGTCGGAGACGAACACGAAGCCGTCCTCGTCGACGTGGCCCATGTCGCCGGTGCGGAACCAGCCGTCGGGGGTGATCACCTCGGCGGTCGCCTCGGGCTTGTTGAGGAAGCCCTTCATCAGCTGCGGGGTGCGCAGCCAGATCTCGCCGTGCTCGCCGGTGGCCACCTCCTCGAGCGTGGCCGGGTCGACGATGCGGACCTCGCACTCGGGCACCGGCTTCCCGGCCGAGACCAGCCGCTCGGGGTGGCCGTCGGCCTCGGCGGTGCGGTGGTCCTCGGGCATCAGGTGGGTGGCGACGCCGGCGACCTCGGTCAGTCCGTAGACCTGGATGAAGTCGGTGTCCGGCCAGGCCTCCATGGCCGCGCGGAGCAGCGGCGGCGGCATCGGCGCGGCGCCGTACGTGTAGGTCTTGAGCGCCCCGAACAGCTTGACCGCGTCGGGTCCGGCCTGGAGCACCTGCGCCAGCACGGCCGGGACGAGGAAGGTCCGGTTGGCGCCGGCGAGGATCGCGCCCGCGAGCGAGGCGGCGTCCGGCTCGCGCGTCATCACGCTGGGGACGCCGTCGTGGATGCCGAACAGGACGTACGACGACCCGCCCACGTGGAAGAGCGGCATGGCGACCATCGACTTGTCGCCGGGCTCGAATCCCCAGCCGTCGTGGGCGTTGATCGTGTGCTTGACCATGTTGCGGTGCGTCAGCATCACGCCCTTCGGGCGCCCGGTGGTGCCCGAGGAGTACATGACCAGGCAGACGTCGTCCTCGAGCACGTCGGGCCCGTCCGCGCAGGGGGTCGACGACGCCAGGAACTGCTCGTAGGCGTCGTCCTCCCCGCCCTCGGGGGTCACCTCGATGATGTGCTGGACGTTGGGCAGCCGGTCGCGGATCGCCTCGATGGTCGGCATCAGCTCGCGTCCGACGAAGAGCACCTTGGCGCCGGAGTCGTTGACCGCGTAGTCGATCTCGTCGCCGGCCGAGCGCCAGTTGATGATCGCGTTGGCGGCACCGATCGAGCCGGCGGCGAGGCTGATCTCCACGCACGCCGGATGGTTCTTGTCGAGGAAGGACACCACGTCGCCGCGTGCGATGCCGAGCTCGCGCAGGCCGCCCGCGGCGCGGTGCACCCGGTCGTGCCACTGCGCCCAGGTCCAGGTCCGCCCGAGATAGCTCATCGCCTCGGCGTCGGGCGTGGCCTCCGCCCAGTGGTTGAGCCGGTCGTCGACGTAGGTCGGCTCGGGAGGGACCGCGGGGGGCCAGGCCTGGTGGGTGGACGGGGACGTCGTTGTCGCGCTCACCCCGCAGATTGTGGCCCACATCACAAGCCGGCACAACGAAGCGACCGCGGGCGCGCCACCCACCGTTCACCTCGATCCGAAACGATGGAGAGGTGAACGCCCCGTCCCCCCTGCTGCGCGGCGACGAGGCACCCGCCCCCCGCACCCTCGTCGACGTGTTCCGTCGTACGGCGGCGGAGCACCCCGACGCGATGGCCCTCGACAGCGGCAACGACACCGTGACCTACGAGGAGTTCGCGGAGGCGGCCGAGGCGGTCGCGGCCGACCTCGCCGAGCTCGGCATCGGCCCGGGCGACAAGGTCGGCGTCCGGCTCCCGTCCGGCACGACGGACCTCTACGTCGCGATCATGGGCATCCTGTTCGCGGGCGCGGCGTACGTCCCGGTCGACGCCGACGACCCCGAGGAGCGCGCCCGGCTCGTCTTCGGCGAGGCCGCCGTGGCCGCGCTGGTCGGGACCGGACTGGTCATCGAGCCCCGCCGCGACGCCGCGCCCCGCCAGCGGCAGGACCCGACGGTCGACGACGACGCGTGGGTGATCTTCACGTCGGGCTCGACGGGCACGCCGAAGGGGGTCGCCGTCACCCACCGCAGCGCCGCGGCCTTCGTCGACGCCGAGTCGCTGATGTTCCTGCAGGACGCCCCGATCGGCCCGGGCGACCGGGTGATGGCGGGCCTCAGCGTCGCCTTCGACGCGAGCTGCGAGGAGATGTGGCTGGCCTGGCGGTACGGCGCCTGCCTGGTCCCCGCCCCGCGCGCCCTCGTCCGCAGCGGGGTCGACGTGGGCCCGTGGCTGACCGCCAACGACATCACCATCGTCTCGACCGTCCCGACCCTCGTCAGTCTCTGGCCCGACGACGCGCTCGAGAGGGTGCGGATGGTCATCCTCGGCGGCGAGGCGCTGCCGCCCGAGCTCGCCGTCCGCCTGGTCCGTGAGGGGCGCGAGGTCTGGAACACCTACGGCCCGACCGAGGCGACGGTCGTCGCGTGCGGCGCGCTGGTCACCGCGCAGGGCCCGGTCCGGATCGGCCTGCCGCTCGCCGGCTGGGACCTCGTGGTCGTCGACCCGGCGACGGGCGAGCCCGTGGGGGAGGGTGAGCGGGGCGAGCTGATCATCGGCGGCGTCGGGCTCGCCCGCTACCTCGACCCGGCCAAGGACGCCGAGAAGTACGCCCCGATGCCGACGCTCGGCTGGGACCGCGCCTACCGGAGCGGCGACATCGTCGTCAACGACGCCGCGGGGCTGCTCTTCGCGGGGCGCGCCGACGACCAGGTCAAGCTCGGCGGGCGCCGGATCGAGCTCGGCGAGATCGACTCGGCCCTGCTGTCCCTGCCGGGTGTCACCGCGGCGGCCGCCGCCGTGCGTCGTACGACGACCGGCAACCAGCTCCTCGTCGGCTACCTCGCCACCACCCCCGCGTACGACGGCGCCGCGGCGACCGCCCACCTGCGGGCGACCATGCCCGCCGCGCTCGTCCCGCGGCTCGCGGTCGTCGACGACATCCCGACCCGCACCTCCGGCAAGGTCGACCGCGACGCCCTCCCGTGGCCGCTGCCGACGGCCGATCCCGCCGACTTCGGCCTGCACGGCACCGCCGCCGTCATCGCGGAGGTCTGGCAGAAGGTGGTCGGTGCCGTCCCGGAGGGCCCGGACGCCGACTTCTTCGACCTCGGCGGCGGGAGCCTGACGGCCGCGCAGGTCGTCACCCTGCTCCGCGCCGACCACCCCGACCTGACGGTCGCGGACCTCTACGAGCACCCGACCGTCGACGGCCTCGCCCGCTTCCTCGACGCGCTCGAGCCGACCGCGCTCGCCGAGCAGAGCCGCAAGGTGCTGCCGATCCCGCGCAAGACCCAGCTCGGACAGGTGGTCGCGGTCCCGCTGCTGCGGGCGCTGGCCGCGCCGCGCTGGCTCGCCGGCACGCTCGCCTTCTCCCGGGTCGTCCACGACCTGCTCGACGTCGACTGGCTGCCGGCCGTGCCGTGGTGGCTGCTGGCCCTGCTGCTGGTGGTCTTCGTGACCCCTCCCGGCCGGATGCTGCTGGCGGCCAAGCTGGTGCAGGCGGTGCGGGCCGGCGTCCGGCCGGGGGAGTACCCCCGTGGCGGGAAGGTGCACCTGCGCATCTGGATGGCCGAGCGGATCGCCGACGAGCTCGGCGCGACGCGGCTCGCCGGGGCGCCGTACATGACCTGGTACGCCCGCCTGCTGGGCGCGAAGGTCGCCCGGGGCGCCGACCTCCACTCGCTGCCGCCGGTGACCGGGCTGCTCACGGTCGGCAAGGGCGCGTCGATCGAGCCCGAGGTCGACCTCACCGGCTACTGGATCGACGGGGACACGCTGCACGTCGGCGGGATCCGGGTCGGTCCGCGCGCCCGCGTCGGCACCCGCTCGATGCTCGGCCCGGACGCGGTCGTGGGCGACGACGCCGAGGTCGCGCCCGGGTCCGCCGTGTTCGGCGAGGTGCCGGCCGGCGAGTTCTGGTCCGGCGCCCCCGCGACCCGCGCCAGCTCGGCCGCCCGCGGCCCGTGGGCCGAACGCCCGGCCGCGACGAGGCGCACGCTCCGCCTCTGGGCCGTCTCGTACGCCGCCGCCGCGGCCGGGCTCGCGCTGCTCCCGGCCCTCGCGATCGCCGCCGCGCTGGTGCCCGCGCTGCTGCTCGCCGACCTCGGCGGGACCGACGGCGTAGGCGACGCCGTGCGGGCGGTGCTGCCGTGGCTGGTCCCCGGCGTGGTGCTCGGCGCGGTGACCCTCGCCGTCCTCGTCCTCGCCGTCGTGCGCCTGCTGGGCCGGGGCGTCAAGGCCGGCGCCCACCCGCTGCAGAGCCGGCCCGCGCTGTGCGTGTGGTCGACGATCCGGGTGCTCGACGAGGCCCGGACCTGGCTGTTCCCGCTCTACAGCTCCCAGCTCACCCCGACCTGGCTGCGCCTGCTGGGCGCCCGGATCGGCCGCGACGTCGAGGCGTCGACGGTGCTGATGATCCCGTCCCTCACGACGGTCAGCGACCAGGCCTTCCTCGCCGACGACACCCTCATCGGCGGCTACGAGCTCGGTGGCGGCTGGCTGCGCGCCGAGCGGGTCAAGGTCGGCAAGCGCGCGTTCGTCGGCAACTCCGCGATGGCCGCGCCGGGCCGCAAGGTGCCGAAGCGCTCGCTGGTGGCCGTGCTGTCCGCCGCGCCCGCGCGCGGCACCGTCAAGGCCGGCGAGTCGTGGCTGGGCAGTCCGCCCGCACCGCTGCGCCGCGCCGAGCAGGGCTCCGCCGACGAGCGCACCTACGCGCCGCCGCGCCGGCTCAAGGTCGCCCGTGCCTGCTGGGAGCTGGCCCGTGTCATCCCGCTGGCCCTGGCCGTCGGGCTCCACGTCGCCGTGGTGGCGGGGACCCTCGCGGCGTGGAGCGAGTACGGCGCCGTGGCCGGCCTGGTCGCCGTACCCCTCCTGCTGTGGGCGGCCGGCGCCGTGGCCGCGCTGGTCGCGATCGCCGCCAAGTGGCTCCTCGTCGGCAAGGTGCGCGCCGGCTCGCACCCGCTGTGGAGCTCGTTCGTGTGGCGCAACGAGCTGGCCGACACCTTCATCGAGGTGCTCGCCACGCCGTGGTTCGCCGGACTCGCGACGGGCTCGCCCCTGATCACGCTGTGGTTCAAGGCGATGGGCGCACGGGTCGGTCGCGGCGTGTGGTGCGAGTCGTACTGGCTGCCCGAGGCCGACCTCGTCGAGCTCGGCGACGGCGCGACCGTCAACCAGGGCAGCGTCGTGCAGACCCACCTCTTCCACGACCGGCTGCTCGCGACCGACGCCGTGCGGCTGCGTCGCGGGGCGACGCTCGGGCCGAACTCCGTGGTGCTGCCTGCCGCCACGCTGGGCAAGCACGCTACCGTCGGGCCGGTGTCACTGGTGATGAGGGGCGAGACGGTGCCGGACAAGACGCGGTGGATCGGCAACCCGATCGGCCCGTGGGCCGAGTAGCGCGCGACGATGCCGCACCTGCCGACCGCTGACCCCTACCTGCCGGGCCACGGCGACCCGTCGTACTCCGTCCGGCACTACGACCTCGACCTCGTCTACGCGCTCGAGGGCAACCGCCTCTCCGGGACGGCCACCCTCGACGTGGTGACGCTCGAGGAGACCGCCCGGCTGGTGCTCGACCTCGCGCACCTGCGGGCCACCAAGGTCCGCGTCGACGGCGCCCGGCTGCGCAAGTGGAGCGCACGCTCCGAGCGGCTGGTCCTGCAGCTCGACCGCCCGGTGCCGTCCGGCGCGGAGCTGCGGCTGACCATCGCGTACGGCGGCGTACCCAAGCCGGTCATCGACCGCCACCACGGCGACGCCGGCTGGGAGGAGCTCGCCGACGGCGTGATCGTCGCGGCCCAGCCGCACGGCGCGCCGACCTGGTTCCCCTGCAACGACCGGCCCGACGACAAGGCCACCTACCGGATCTCCCTGGGCGCCCCCGCGGGCTACGTCGTGGTCTCCAACGGCGAGCTGGTCGAGCACCGCCGCCGCGCGAGCGTCGAGGAGTGGACCTATGTCATGGACCGCCCGATGGCGTCCTACCTCGCCACCGTGCAGATCGGCCGCTACGCCTCCACGACCCACGGCCCGACGGTCACCACGATCGCACCGTCCGACGCCGACCTCGCGGGCTCCTTCGACCAGCAGGGCGCGATGCTGGAGTACTTCGAGCGGGTCTTCGGGACCTACCCGTTCGAGAAGTACGCCGCCGTCATCACCGACGACGACCTCGAGATCCCGCTCGAGAGCCAGAGCCTGTCCACCTTCGGCCGCAACTTCTGCACGGCGGAGTGGTCGCACGTGCGGCTGGTCGCGCACGAGATGGCGCACCAGTGGTTCGGCAACGCCGTGACGCTGCGCCGCTGGCAGGACATCTGGCTGCACGAGGGCTTCGCCTGCTACAGCGAGTGGCTGTGGTCGGAGGAGTCCGGCGGCCCGCGCAGCTGCGACGGCTGGGCGCGCCACCACCACGAGCGGCTCGCGGAGGCCGGCCAGGACCTCGTCCTCGCCGACCCGGGCCCGGAGCTGATGTTCGACGACCGCGTCTACAAGCGCGGCGCGCTCGCCCTCCACGCGCTGCGGGTCGCCGTCGGCGACGACGCCTTCTTCGACCTGCTCTCCGGCTGGGTCGAGGCGTACGACGGCAGCAATGTCACCACCGACGACTTCCTCGCGTTCGCGGGGGAGCGGACGGGCACCGACGTCGCGTCCATGCTGGCCCCGTGGCTGTACGACGAGGCGCTGCCGCCCTTCCCCGGGTAAAGAATCCGCGAACCTCGGGTGGCGGTCGGCCGACACTGCGAGGCTGGGGCCGCTCCCCCAGCACGTCCCGAGGTCTCCGCATGCCCAGCCCCCACCACGAGCTCGACCGCGCGCTCGACGCCCGCGGCGCCGCCTCCGCCGAGGTCCGCGCGCTGCTCGACCAGCTCGCCGAGGGCGACCCCGACGTCTACCTGAGCGCGCTGTCCGCCGCCGCCCCGGAGGACCTCACCCAGCCGGCGATGTCCCACCTGGCCCGGCGCGGCGAGCTCGTCCCGGCCGACTCGTTCTGGCGCAGCATCGTCTCGCGCCGCCGGAAGAAGCAGCTGGGCGTCCTGCCCGAGCAGTTCCTCGGCGTCGACAAGTCGTGGGACCGGGAGCTCGCCACCGCGGCGGGCGTGCCGGTGGCCGAGGTGCTCTTCGCGGGCGGCTTCACCCAGTCCCTGGCGCACCTGCGGCCCGGCACGGTGCTCAAGCCGCTGCGGGCGAACGAGTCCGCGGGCGTCTTCTTCGTGCTGGGCGACGGCGAGGTGGTCAGCGTCGCGACCACGGAGCGGCTCGGCTCGATCGCCGACATCAGGGCCGTCGCCGCGCGCCAGCTGGGCGGACCGCCCAAGGAGCACCGCTGGCGGGTTCAGGAGCTGGTCCTCGGCGCCGACGGCCTCCCGGCCCGCGACGTGAAGGCCTACTGCTTCTACGGCGACGTCGCGCTGCTCGTGGAGATCCGTCGCTTCCCGAGGGTCGAGTACGCCTACTTCACCGCCGACCTCCAGCCGGTGGTGCCCGGGCACAAGCCGCTGCCCGCCTTCGCCGACCCGGCGGACACCACACTCGACCGTGGCGGCCTGTGCCCGGCCAAGCTGGCCCAGGCGCGGGCGCTCAGCCTCGAGCTCCCGGTGCCGTTCATGCGGATCGACTTCCACAACGCGCCCGACGAGCTGGTCTTCTGCGAGTTCAGCTCGGTGCCCAGCCGTTCCGACCTCTGGAAGCCGGAGTACGACGCCCTGCTCGGCCGGCTCTACCACGAGGCCGAGGTGCGGCTCACCGCCGACCTGCTGGCCGGTCGGCGCTTCGAGCACTGGGCGCGCTTCCAGGAGGAGCGGCTGCGGTGGCGGGCACGGAAGCGGGGCGCTACGGCAGGTCCCACGTCCGGAGGAGCGAGCGCCGGTCGCCGGTGAGCGTGCCCACCAGCAGGCGCGGCATCCCCGGCGTGCGGGCCACCACCGGCGCGAGCAGGTCGCGGGGGAGCGCCAGTGCGGTCAGGTCGCCCTGGAACGCCGGGGTCATCGCGCGGGTCCACCAGCGGTACCACCGCACGTGGGCGCGGCGCTGGTCGTCGTACCACTGCAGCGCGGTGGTGAGGTCGTCGTGCCGCTCGACGGCCCTCGCGAGCGTCCAGGCGTCCGCCAGCGCCAGGGAGGTGCCGGCGCCGAGCTGGGGGCTCATCGCGTGCGCGGCGTCGCCGACCAGGACGCCGGCGCTGCGGCCCCCGCCCACGACCCGGTACGACGACCGCACGGCCACCGTGCGGTAGGACGCCGGCAGCAGCTCGGTCACCTCGTCCACCAGCGGCGCGTAGGGGCCTGCCAGCGGGCGCGCCTCCGAGCGCCAGCCGTCGAGTCCGCCGGCGACCACGGCGGCGGCGTCGGCGGTGCGCACCGACCAGAACAACGACGCTCGGTCGGTCCCCGTCGGCAGCACCCCGAGATAGCGCCGGGTGCCGTCCATCCGCTGGAAGAGGGTGTCGCCGGTCAGCCCGTGCCGGTCGGGCACGATCGCCCACAGCGCGCCGTAGCGGTACTCCCGGTCGCGGGTGGCCAGCCCCAGCGCGGCCCGGACCCGTGAGCGGCTGCCGTCGGCGCCGATGACGAGGTCGAAGCGGCCGAGGTCGCGGGCGTCCGGCCCGCCGGGGTCGTCGACGGTGAGCGCGATCCCGCCGGTGCGCGGCTCGACGGCGCTGACCCGCGCCCCGAGCTCGAGGCGGATGCCGCGCTCGCGGACCGCGCCGAACAGCAGGCCGAACAGGTCGCCGCGGTGGACCCCCAGCGCCGGCGACGAGGCCGGCCGGGCGTCGTACCCGATGTCGACGAGGCGGCGCCCGCCGCGGCCCTCCATCCGGACCCGCCGGACCACCCGGGAGGCCTCGCGCATCGGGCCGAGCAGGTCGAGCCGGTCCAGCACCTGCTGGCCCAGGCCCTGGAGCCAGATGCCCGCGCCGACCGGCCGCGGGTCGTCGGCCTGCTCGACGACGGTGACGTCATGACCCTGGTCGAAAAGCAGACAGGCCGTGGTGGCCCCGGCAGTACCGAGGCCGACCACGGCCACGCGCATGCTGCGCGCTCAGCCCGTCGCGACTACGCCCAGCGCTCCTCGGCGGGGACGAAGTCGAGGGTCCGCGGGCCGGTGTAGATCTGCTTCGGCCGCGCGATCTTCTGCTCCTTGTCCTGGACGAGCTCCAGCCACTGCGCGAGCCAGCCGGGGGCCCGGCCGATCGCGAAGAGGACGGTGAACATCTCCGGCGGGAACTCCAGCGCCTCGTAGATGAGGCCCGAGTAGAAGTCCACGTTGGGGTAGAGCTTGCGCTTGATGAAGTACTCGTCCTCGAGCGCGATCTTCTCCAGCTCCTTGGCGACGGCGAGGAGCGGGTTGACCCCGGTGACCTCGAAGACGTCGTCGCAGGCCTTCTTGATGATCTTGGCGCGCGGGTCGAAGTTCTTGTACACGCGGTGGCCGAAGCCCATCAGCCGCTCGTTGCCGGCCTTGACGCCCTCGATGAAGGCGGGGATGTTCTCGACGGTGCCGATCCGGCGCAGCATCTTGAGCACGGCCTCGTTGGCGCCGCCGTGCAGCGGGCCGAAGAGGGCGCCGATGCCGGCCGCGACGGCCGAGTACGGGTCGACCTGCGAGGAGCCCACCGAGCGGACCGCGTTGGTCGAGCAGTTCTGCTCGTGGTCGGCGTGCAGGATGAAGAGGGTGTCGAGCGCCTTGACGATGCGCGGGTCGCCGGCGTACTTCGTCTCGCTCATCTTGAAGAGCATCGAGAGGAAGTTCTCGGCGTAGGAGAGCTCGTTGTCCGGGTAGACGTACGGCTTGCCCTGCGCGTGGCGGAAGGCCCAGGCGCCGAGGGTCGGCATCTTCGCGATCATCCGGACGATCTGGATGTGGCGGTTGTCCGGGTCGGCGATCTTGCTGGACTCGGGATAGAACGTCGACAGGGCCCCCACCGACGCCATCAGCATCCCCATGGGGTGCGCGTCGTAGCGGAAGCCCTGCATGAAGCCCTTGACGTTCTCGTGCACGAACGTGTGGAACGTGATCTCGTGCACCCAGGAGTCGTACTGCTCCTTGGAGGGCAGCTCACCGTG
Organism: Nocardioides sp. SRI_004; assembly: GCF_057586415.1. NCBI lineage: Bacteria > Bacillati > Actinomycetota > Actinomycetes > Propionibacteriales > Nocardioidaceae > Nocardioides > Nocardioides sp. SRI_004. Next base: position 49,332 of record NZ_JBYCZV010000016.1, on the reverse strand, counting down.
GATGAGCAGGTAGGCCACCTCGAGGAAGTTCGACTTCTCCGCGAGCTGCTCGATCGGGTAGCCGCGGTACTCGAGGATGCCCTTGTCACCGTCGATGTAGGTGATGGAGCTTCGACACGAGGCGGTGTTGACGAATCCGGGGTCGTAGGTCGCGAGGCCGGGCTCGTCGTCGTTGAGCTTGATCTGCCCGAGATCGGCGGCCTTGATGGTGCCGTCGACGATCGGGATCTCGTACTCCGCGCCGGTGCGGTTGTCGCGAACGGTGAGAGAGTCAGTCACCCTTGCAACCTAGCCCGCCGGTCATGGAGGCCGGAACCCGGTGTCCCGAACCGTGGCGTCGGCACGAGCCGCGAGGTTTTCCTGCTCCACGGAGCTACCGGGCAGTAGCTTGGCGGCCGGTCCTGATTTGGACCGGGGGTCCGGGCCGCCGTACCCTTCTCGATGCGTCTCCTGCCGCTCTCCTCGCGAGGGCAGTCGCCCACCAGAAGGTGGGTGCAGTGTTCGTCAGAAGATGCCACGTCCGGAGCCTTCGGACGTGTCCGACACGAACGAATGGAATCCTCCATGCGTACCTATGCTCCGAAGCCCGGTGACGTCGAGCGCGCCTGGCTCGTGATCGACGCGACCGACGTCGTCCTCGGCCGGCTCGCGGTCACCGCCGCCAACCTGCTGCGCGGCAAGCACAAGCCGATCTTCGCGCCGAACGCCGACACCGGTGACTACGTCATCGTCGTCAACGCCGACAAGGTCGCCCTGTCCGGCAACAAGCGCAACGCCAAGATGGTCTACCGCCACTCCGGCTTCCCGGGTGGTCTGACCGCGACCCCGATCGGCGAGGTCATCGACAAGGACGCCCGCAAGGCCGTCGAGAAGGCCGTGTGGGGCATGCTGCCGAAGAACCGCCTCGGCCGGCAGATGATCAAGAAGCTGAAGGTCTACAACGGCCCGGCTCACCCGCACGAGGCCCAGAAGGCCGTTCCCTTCGAGATCACCCAGATCTCCCAGTAATCGACTTCGAGGATCCAGAGATGACTGAGAACACCACCGAGGTCGAGGAGACCTTCGAGACCGACGAGCAGGGTGTCGCCTACACCAGCGAGACCTCCCCGTCCGCCGCGATCGACGCCCGCCCGGCGACCATCGCCCCCGGCGCGGCCACCGGCCGTCGCAAGGAGGCCGTCGCCCGCGTCCGCCTGGTGCCCGGCACCGGCACCTGGACCATCAACGGCCGCACGATCGAGGACTACTTCCCGAACAAGCTGCACCAGCAGGTCGTCAACGAGCCCTTCGCGGCTCTCGGCCTCGAGGGCCGCTTCGACGTGATCGCCCGCATCCACGGCGGCGGCATCACCGGCCAGGCCGGCGCGCTGCGCCTGGGCGTTGCCCGCTCGCTCAACGGCATCGACGTCGAGGCCAACCGCCCGACCCTGAAGAAGGCCGGTCTGCTGACCCGCGACGCCCGTGCGACCGAGCGCAAGAAGGCCGGTCTCAAGAAGGCCCGCAAGGCGCCGCAGTACTCGAAGCGCTGATCTGCCGCGAGGCGATCACCACGACGGGGCCACGCACCGCTGCTGCGGTCCGTGGCCCCGTCGCCCGTTTTGCACCGCAGCACCTGCACGACACGAGGGAGTACGACGTGACCCGCATCTTCGGGACCGACGGGGTCCGCGGCCTGGCCAACGACAAGCTCACCGCCGAGCTGGCGCTCGGCCTCGGCGTCGCCGCGGCCCGCGTGCTCGTCGAGCACGGTGACTTCGACCGGCCGCGCCCGCTGGCCGTCGTCGGCCGCGACACCCGGATCTCCGGACAGTTCCTGGAGCACGCGGTCGTCGCCGGCCTCGCTTCCGCCGGCGTCGACGTGCTCCGCCTGCGGGTCCTGCCGACCCCCGGCGTCGCCTACTTCACCGACGCGCTCAACGCCGACGTCGGTGTCGTCATCAGCGCCTCGCACAACGCCATGCCCGACAACGGCATCAAGTTCCTCGCCCGCGGTGGCGTGAAGCTCGACGACGCCCTGGAGCGGGAGATCGAGGAGCACCTCGGCCAGGACTGGGATCGCCCCACCGGCGGTGCCGTCGGCCGGGTCACCCCCTACGGCCCCACTGTCGAGGAGTACGCCGCCCACCTCGTCGGCACCCTCGACGCACCCGACGCCCGCCCCCTGGCCGGGCTGACCGTCGTACTCGACTGCGCGCACGGCGCGGCCAGCGAGGTCGGCCCGCACGCGCTGCGCCTCGCCGGCGCCACGGTGATCACCATCGGCGCGGAGCCCGACGGCCTCAACATCAACGACGGCTGCGGCTCCACCCACCTCGACCCGCTGCGCAAGGCGGTCCTCGAGCACGGCGCCGACGCGGGCTTCGCGGTCGACGGCGACGCCGACCGCTGCCTGGCCGTCGACCACACCGGCGAGGTCGTCGACGGCGACCAGATCATGGGCATCCTCGCGCTGGCGCTGAAGGCCGCCGGCCGGCTCGTCGACGACACCCTCGTCGCGACCGTGATGAGCAACCTCGGCCTGGTGCAGGCGATGACCGCCGCCGGCGTCACCGTCCGGCAGACCGCCGTCGGCGACCGCTACGTGCTGGAAGACATGCGCGCCGGCGGCTACTCGCTCGGCGGCGAGCAGTCCGGCCACGTCATCCTGCGCGACCACGCCACCACCGGCGACGGCCTGCTGACCGCCCTGCACGTGCTTCAGCGCATGGTCGCCACCGGCTCGTCCCTGCAGGACCTCGCGGGCGTGATGACCCGCCTCCCGCAGGTCCTGGTCAACGTCGGCGGCGTCGACCGCACCCGCACCGACGACGTCGCGCTCGTCGCCGCGGTCCAGGAGGCCGAGGCCGAGCTGGGCTCGTCCGGACGGGTGCTGCTCCGGCCCTCGGGGACCGAGCCGCTCGTGCGCGTCATGGTCGAGGCGCCGACCGCCGAGCAGGCGGAGTCGGTCGCGAACCAGCTCGCTGACGTCGTACGGGAGCGGCTGGCGCTGTAGCCGACTGCCGGGGGAGATCTCCGGGTTCCCGGGACGGCGGCAGGGGCGGTCGCGGAGGATTCGCTCCATGTCGTCGATGTCGTCGATGTCGTCGAGGTCGCTGAGGCCCTGGGCCGTCGTGGCCGGCGTGGTGGGTGTCGTCGCGGTCGCGGTCGCCGCACCGGTGGTGCTGGCGGGCGACGACGAGCACCGCCGGGGTGGTCCTGCCGCCGACGGTGCGCTGACGCTGGGTGACCTGCCGGTGGGCGAGGGGCCGGCGCAGGGCTACCTCGCCGGCGCGGAGCTCCGGCGGGGAGCCGAACGGCTGACCCTCGCGGTCGACTCCGGTGTCGAGGTCGCCGAATTCGTCGCCCTCGACGACGGCTTCCTGGTGGGCACGACTCCCGACGACATGGGGCAGGGTCGGGTCTTCGCCCTGGACGCCGACGGCTCCCGCGTTGCGGAGTGGGTCACCGAGCTGGACGCCGTGGAAGGGGGTGTGGTCGCCTCGACCGACGGCCGGCTCGGCGCCTTCATCGCCGGCGGGAAGGCGGTGGTCGTGCAGGACGGAGGTCGTGTGGCCACCGAGCTCGCCATCCCCGCGACCGACCTCGGCCTGCCGATGACCGTGGTGACCGTGACCGGCACCGACTGCACGGGCGCCGACGCGGATTGCGTCGTCCTGCTGAAGCGCTGGGAGGCCATCGGCGACGGAGGTCCGTCGGGGAGCGCGTGGATCCTGCGTCCCGGCCGCCGACCCGTCGCGACCGACCGCGGGATCCCCGACGTGGAGGCCGTCGCTGCGAACGGGCTCACTGCCGGCACCACCGAGATCATCGAGGACGGCGACGGGTCGTGCGCGGGGGTGGCCGACCCGAAGGGCTCCGTCCTCTGGACGACCTGCGAGGACCGTCTCGTCTCGTTCTCCCCGGACTCCTCCCGGGTGATGGCCGGCACATCGACGTACGGAGGCTCCGGCGACCACGAGCTCACGGTGCTCGACGCCCGCACGGGCACGGAGCGGCTGCGGCTGAGGACGGCGGAGCAGGTCGGCATCTTCGAGGTGGTCTAGGAGGACGACGCGCACCTGCTCGCCGTCGTCAGCGACTGGGCGGAGGACGGCGACGGAGACCACGTCGACCAGCGCTGGGCCGTCGTCCGGATCGGCCTCGACGGCTCGCGTGAGTACGCCGTCGAGCCGGTGCCCGGCGAGGTCGAGGACTACGACGGCCCGCTGGACCTGCCGCAGGTGTGAGCGGCCGGCGGGGAGTAGCGCCGAACCACGCCCGGTCCACCGCGCATCGCCCTAGAGTTCCAGCCATGGGCGCGTTGCCGGAACCGGGTGAGGTCTTCGGGCGCTACCGCGTCGTCGACCGGCTGGGCCACGGCGGGATGGGCGTCGTGCTCACCGCCGTCCACGAGGACTTGGGGCGCCGCGTCGCGCTGAAGCTGCTCGCGCCGCAGCTCGTCGGCTCGCCCGACATGGTCGCGCGCTTCCGGCGGGAGGCGCAGGCCCTGGCCCGTCTGGACTCGCCGCACGTCGTCCAGGTCTACGACACGGGAGAGCACGACGGCTGGCTCTACATCTCCACGCAGCTCATCCCCGACGGCGACCTGACGGCTCTCGTCGAGGCGCGGGGCCCGTTGCCGCCCGCCGAGGCACTCGGGCTCGTCGACCAGGTGCTCGACGGCCTCGCCGACGCCCACGCCGTCGGCCTGGTGCACCGCGACGTGAAGCCGAGCAACGTGCTGCTGCGCCGCGAGGCGAGCGGCGTCCGGGCGTTCCTCTGCGACTTCGGCATCGCCCAGGCGGCCGATGTGGTCAACACCGAGCAGACGCAGGGCGTGATCGGCACCTGGGCCTATCTCGCGCCGGAGCGCTTCGACGGGCACCCGGCGACCGAGCGCACCGACCTCTACGCCGTGGGCTGCCTGCTGTGGTTCCTCGTGACCGGCAGGCTGCCGTACGAGGGCACCATGGTCCAGCTGGCCGTGGCCCACCAGTCGGCGCCCGTCCCGCAGCTGCCCGGCGACGACCCGTGGAGCCACGCCGTCAACCAGCTCGTCCGCCGCTCGATGGCCAAGGATCCGGCCGACCGGTTCGCCAGTGCCCCCGAGATGCAGTCCTTCCTGCGCTCGGTGCGGACGGTGGCGGAGGCCGGCCCCGCAGCGCCCACGATGACCTCGCCCAGCGTGCCGGTCGGTCCCGGGCGCACCCGCGAGTCCACCCGTGACCGGGACGCACCCCCGCCCCGGCCACCCGTCGGGCCGCCCGCACCCCCGGCGCCTCGGGCGCCGTCGGGTCCGGATCGGGGCCGGCGGTCGCGGGGCAGGCTCGTCGGCATCGTCCTCGCGGTGCTGGTGGTGGTCGCCGGCACGGCTGGCGCGCTCGCGGCGGCCGGGGTCTTCTCGGGTGACGACGGGGACGGCGGAGGAGCAGCCGGTACGACGACGTCCGGCATGACCGTGGGGACCTCTCCGGCCACGTCGCCCGCCACCTCCCCGGTCGCCGAGCCGGGACCGCGCTGCTGGAACGAGCCCGACCGGGTGGTCGCCTCGCTCGACACCTGCACCGAGCCGTTCGGCCTGCCCGGCCTGTTCTGGGCGTACCCGGAGCTGACCCGCTCGGGTCCCTGTTACGACGCCGGTGGGGCGGTGAAGCGCCCGGCACTGTGGAAGTGCAATGTCAACCTGTCGGACGGAACCCCGGTCGAGGTCAACTACTCGTTGTGGAGCCAGGACGCCGGCGGCCTGCCGCACTATCGCGAGGAGTCCGGCGACGAGCCCGAGACCGTCGAGGTGGACGGCCGCCCGGCGTACTACCGGTGGAGCTACTACGACGCCTCGAAGGAGCTGGAGAAGCTGGCCGTCCTGTACATCGACTACCGCTTCGGCTTCACGGTGTACGTCCGGAAGGGCTCCGACCCGCAGCAGGCGATCGACGAGGGCAAGGTCCGGTTCCGGCCGCCGTCGGAGATGCGCGGCGTGGTGGTCGAGTGAACGAGCTGACCATCCGGATCGACTCCCGCGTCCCCAACTACCCGAGCGTGCGGCTGCTCGTCGACGGTGAGGACCTCCTCGCCTCGTCCGGCGCGGACGAGGGCAACGACCCGGCCGACATCCTGGACAGCGGCGCGCTGCTTCCCCAGGATCCGCCGCGCCGGATCGCCTTCTACGGCTGCGCCTGCGGCGAGTTCGGCTGCGCGAATGTCGCCGGACTGGTCATCGGACGAGGCGAGCAGGTCGAGTGGACCGACTTCCGAACGTTGACGGGGGTCTATGACGCGGCCCTCCCCGAATCCGGCAGCGGACCCGATCCTGCTACGGGATTGGAGCCGGAATGGCGGCAACCTCTCGACCTGCCCACCCTGAGCTTCGAGCGCGACCGCTATGTGGCCGTGGTCCGCGACGCCATGGCGGACCGGAGCTGGGAGACACGGCCGCGGGCGGTGATCCGGCACATGAAGGAGCTCAGGCCCGCGACGACCCACTGGGCCGCACGGGAGGGCGATCGCATCACCATCCACCACCGCGACGACCGGATGGTGTGGTCGACCCACCTGCTGGTCCCACCCGGGGCACCGGACATCCTGGCGGCACGGCTGGTCGCCTTGCTCGACGACGGCGTCGACCCGCGCCGGATCGCGGCTGAGGGCCTCTGGGCCTGAGGGGCGAGGCAGCCAACGGTCAGGCGGCGTGGTTGCCGTCGACTCGTCGTGTTCCGGTCTGGTCGACCAGGTAGTGGGCCCCGTGTGGGTCTCGCCAGATGACGATCCCGGGGAAGGGTTGTCGTACTTGCCAGCCGGTGTGGGTCTTGATGCGGTGGTGGGTGCGGGTGAGGGGGCCGAGGTTGTCGGTGGAGGTGGGTCCGCTCTCGGCGTAGGGGATCTGGTGGTCGAGGTCGACGTTCTTCGTCGTGTTGGCGGCGAAGGGGAAGGTGTCGCCGGGGTGGATCAGGTGCACCGCTTCGCGGAGCCGGTGCGGGATCTCGTAGGCGTCGACGGCGGCGCCCTGGTTGAGATTGATGACCGGCTGGACCTTGACCTGGCTAGCGAAGTGGGCGACCAGGTGGCGGACGTACTCGATCGTCAGGGGGCCGTGGCCCTCCATCCGGGCGATGGCGGAGTCGGGGGTGCAGTGCAGCCGGATGAGGACCTTCGGCTTCACCGGCCCGACCGAGAGATCGACGTGGGCCTCAGGGTTGGTGAGCAGCGCGAACGCCGCCAGGCGCCGTTCGGTCTTGGTGGCGTCGGGCATCTGGTCCTTCAGCCCGTCGGCGGTGGCGTCGAGGCCGGCCTCGGAGCCGAGGATCACGGCGGCGTGGTTGCGGATGGTCATCGTCATGATGCCGTGCTTGTCGACGCGGGAGCGGCGGATGAAGGTGTCCTTCGCCGCGGCCTCCTCCTTGGCCCTCGCGAGCTCGGGGCAGGCGGCGGCGACCTTGCCCTCGACGATGGCTTCGAACCGGGTCCAGGCCAACCGGCCGTCAGCGATCTCCACGACCTCGGCGTCGACCCAGGCGGCCTCGTCCGCAGTCAGTTCGCGGGTGGCGTCGGCGACGTGCCGGGCGTGGGTGGAGCGGACGGTCCCGGCTTTCACGCCTGCCCAGAGGTTGGGGAGGCGGTGGTGGAGGTCGGCGGCGTCGGCGATCAGCCTCTTCGCGCCGTACGGCGAGGTCTGGATGCGGGCGCCGAAGGTCGCGGCGGCGTGTTCGGTGATCCGCGGCGTACCGGCCGCACCCGCGGGCTTCGCGCGCTCGCGACCGCGCTTGTCGCCGGGCGGCAGTGCGTCGGGTGAGTGGAGGACGGCCCACTGGTAGGCGGCTTCGAGGATGTCGCGCTCGGCATCGAGTCGGGCCGCGTGGCGCTGCTCGGCGAAGGACAGCACGGCGTCGGCGGACATGTCCGCGAGCTGGTGGTGTCTGTCCTGCGTGGCCATACGTGTATTGGATCACGGAGGACCGACACAACCGGTTGGCGCGGGACTTGCCTGTGCACAACGGCGCGCCCGCCGGGCCTTGTGGACGACAGGCGGCGCAAGAAGTGACGGCGGAGCTGCCGGACCGCATCCGACAACCGAACCCAGCCCCGCGCCCACCGTCCTCGTCGCTGCCGCTTGAGAACCCGACCGTGGACAAACCGCAGGGCACAGCGGGTGCACCGGAGCCAGAGGTCTCGTGACGGTCGCTGCGCGACCTCCTCGACCACCGGGCGGACGGCACCCGACAGCCGGAACCCAGCCCCGCGCCCACTGTCCTCGTCGCTGCGCTTGAAGACCCGACCACGGACAAACCGCAGGGCACAGCAGGTGCACCGGAGCAAGAGGTCTCGAGACGGTCGCTGCGCGACCTCCTCGACCACCCGCGACCTCCGCGACCACCGACGGCGTCAGATCTTGCGCAACCGCACCCAGTCCACCGAGTGGTCGGCGGACTTCCGCAGCACGAGCGTCGCCCGCGACCGGGTCGGCAGGACGTTCTGCGCCAGGTTGGGGCCGTTGATGGTGTCCCAGATCCGGCGGGCCTCGTCGACCGCCGAGTCGTGGCTCAGGGCGGCGTACTTGGCGAAGTAGGAGTCGGGGTCGCGGAAGGCGGTCTCGCGCAGGCGCAGGAAGCGGTCGACGTACCACTCCCGGATGTGGTTGGTGTTGGCGTCGACGTAGATGGAGAAGTCGAAGAAGTCCGACAGCCCGAGCCCGACCCGGCCGTCGCCCCGGACGCGGGCCGGCTGGAGGACGTTGAGGCCCTCGACGATGACGATGTCCGGCTTCTTCACGACGACCTTCTGGTCCTGGCGGACGTCGTAGACGAGGTGGGAGTAGACCGGCGCCTCGACCTCGTCCTTGCCGGACTTGATGTCGATCACGAAGCGCATGAGGGCCTTGCGGTCGTACGACTCGGGGAAGCCCTTGCGCTCGAGGAGGCCCCGCTTGACCAGTTCGGCGTTGGGGTAGAGGAAGCCGTCGGTGGTGACGAGGGCGACATTGGGGTGCTCGGGCCAGCGGGCGAGCATCTGCTGGAGAACGCGCGCGGCGGTCGACTTGCCGACGGCCACCGAGCCCGCGAGACCGATCACGAACGGGGTGCGCGGCGGGGTCAGGCCGTGGAGGAACTCCTGCTGGGCGTGGTGCAGCGCCGTGGCGGCGCGCACGCGGAGGCTGAGCAGGCGGGAGAGCGGCAGGTAGACGTCGCGGATCTCCGCGAGGTCCAGCTGGTCGCCGATGCCGCGCAGCCGCGCCACCTCGTCGCTCGTCAGCGGGCTCTCGGTCTCCGAGGCCAGCATCGCCCAGGTGGCACGGTCGAGCTCGACGTACGGCGAGGACTCCCGCGGCGAGTCCTCGCCGTGGGCCCCCGGCGTCTCGGTGGCCGTGACCATGTGGCGATTCTTCCAGTCGCGCCGTGTCGGCCGACGGCCGCGTCCCAACTAGACTGTCGGCCCATGTGCGGGATCGTCGGATATGTCGGGCCCAGGTCGGCCACGGACACGGTCATCGACGGCCTGCGTCGGCTGGAGTACCGCGGCTACGACTCGGCCGGGGTGGCGGTCGTGGACGGCGGGGCCATCGCCCTGGAGAAGCGGGCCGGCAAGCTAGCCAACCTCGAGAAGGTGCTCGACGAGACGCCGCTGCCCGTGGCCCACACCGGGATCGGGCACACCCGGTGGGCCACCCACGGCCCGCCCAACGACGTCAACGCCCACCCGCACACCGGCGGCTCCCGCCGGGTCGCGCTGGTGCACAACGGCATCATCGAGAACTTCATCGAGCTCCGTGAGCGCGTCGAGGCCGACGACCACGTGCTGCTCTCCGACACCGACACCGAGATCGTCGCCCACCTCGTGGAGCTGCAGGTCCAGTCGGGGGTCGACCTGACCACCGCCATGCAGCGCGTGTGCCAGCAGCTCGACGGCGCGTTCACGCTCGTCGCGATCGACGCCGAGGAGCCGGACAAGGTCGTCGCCGCCCGCCGCAACTCGCCGCTGGTCGTCGGCCTGGGCGAGGGGGAGAACTTCCTCGGCTCCGACGTCGCCGCGTTCATCGAGTTCACCCGCGAGGCGCTCGAGCTCGGCCAGGACCAGATCGTGGTGATGACGCGCGACGAGGTCCTCGTCACCGACTTCCACGGCCGCCCGGTCGAGGCGAAGCAGTTCCACGTCGACTGGGACCTGTCCGCGGCGGAGAAGGACGGCCACGACTGGTTCATGCGCAAGGAGATCTTCGAGCAGCCGCGGGCTGTCGCAGACTCGCTGATCGGCCGTCGTACGGCGGCGGGGCAGCTGCAGCTCGACGAGATGCGCCTCGCTGACGAGGAGCTGCGCGACGTCGACAAGATCATCATCATCGCCTGCGGCACGTCCTTCTACGCCGGCATGGTCGCCAAGTACGCCATCGAGCACTGGACCCGCACCCCGGTCGAGGTCGAGCTCGCGTCGGAGTTCCGCTACCGCGACCCGATCATCGACTCCACGACGCTGATCGTCGCGATCAGCCAGTCCGGCGAGACCGCCGACACCCTGCAGGCCATCCGGCACGCGCGCAGCCAGCGGGCCAAGGTGCTCGCGATCTGCAACACCAACGGCTCCTCGATCCCGCGCGAGTCCGACGCGGTGATCTACACCCACGCCGGCCCCGAGATCGGCGTCGCGTCGACCAAGGGCTTCCTGACCCAGCTGGTCGCCTGCTACCTGCTCGCGCTCTACATGGCGCAGGTCAAGGGCACCCGCTTCGGCGACGAGATCGACGAGATCATGGAGCAGCTCGAGGCGATGCCCGGGCACATCGAGACGGTGCTCGAGGGCGCCGACGCGGTCTACGAGCTGGCCCGCGCCCACGCGACGACCCGCTCCGTGCTCTTCCTCGGCCGCCACGCCGGCTACCCGGTCGCGCTCGAGGGCGCGCTCAAGCTCAAGGAGCTCGCCTACCTGCACGCCGAGGGCTTCGCCGCCGGCGAGCTCAAGCACGGCCCGATCGCGCTCGTCGAGGAGGGCCTGCCGGTGCTGTGCGTCGTGCCCCCGAAGGGGCGCGACAGCCTGCACGGCAAGATGCTGAGCGGCATCCAGGAGGTGCGGGCCCGTGGTGCCCGCACGATCTGCCTGGCCGAGGCCGGCGACACCTCCATCGAGCCGTACGCCGACGACCTGATCCGGCTGCCGAAGGTGCCCGTGCTCCTGCAGCCCCTCGTCGCGATCCTGCCGCTCCAGCTGTTCGCCTGCGAGCTCGCCACCGCGCTGGGCCACGACGTCGACCAGCCCCGCAACCTCGCCAAGTCCGTCACGGTCGAGTAGCCGATGGCCGTGGTCGGCGTCGGGATCGACGTGTGCGAGATCGCCCGGTTCGAGGAGTCGTGCCGTCGTACTCCCGCGCTGGTCGACAAGCTCTTCGTCGAGGCCGAGCGGGACCGCCCGATCAGCTCGCTGGCGGCGCGCTTCGCGGCCAAGGAGGCTCTGGCCAAGGCGCTGGGCGCGCCCGGCGGGATGCACTGGCACGACTCGGAGGTGGTGTCGGAGGAGACCGGCCGCCCGCGCTTCGTCATGCGCGGCTCGGTGCTCGCCGTCGCCGACCGCCTCGGCGTCCGCTCGGTCCACCTGTCGCTGACCCACGACGGCGGGATCGCCTCCGCCGTCGTCGTCCTGGAGTCCTGAGGCCGTCGTGCTCCGCGCCCACACCGTCGAGGAGGTCCGCGCCGCCGAGGCCGCCCTGATGGCGACGGTCCCCGAGGGGACGCTCATGCAGCGGGCGGCGTACGGCCTCGCGAACGCGGTCCTCGACCTGCTCGGCGGCGGCTACGGCCGCCGGGTGCTGCTGCTGGTCGGCCCGGGCCACAACGGCGGCGATGCCCTGTACGCCGGCGCGGTGCTTGCCCGGCGCGGAGCGCTCGTCGAGGCGTGGTTGCTGTCCACGACCGTCCACGAGGCCGGGCTGGCCGCGCTCCGCACGGCCGGCGGCCGCGTCGGCACCCCCCGGGCCGCCGTGCGCTTCGACGTGGTCGTCGACGGCATCGTCGGAATCGGCGGGCGCCCGGGCCTGCGCGACGGCGCCGTCGAGGCGCTGGCCGCCGCGGCCGGCATCCCGGTGGTCGCGGTCGACACGCCCTCGGGCGTCGACGTCGACTCCGGCGCCACGCCCGGTGAGCACGTCGAGGCCGACCTGACCGTCACCTTCGGCACGCACAAGGCCTGCCACCTGCTCGACCCCGCGGCCCTGGCGTGCGGCGCCGTCGACCTCGTCGACATCGGGCTCGACCCGTTCCTGCCGCCGGCCGCGATCGAGGCGCTGCAGCCCGAGGACGTCGCCGCGATGCTGCCGGTGCCCGACCCGGACGGGCACAAGTACACCCGCGGCGTCGTCGGCATCCGCGCGGGCTCCGACGCCTACCCCGGCGCCGGCCTGCTCAGCGTCGCGGGCGCGGCCTGCGGGCTCGCCGGCATGGTCCGGTACGACGGCGACGAGTCCGTCCTCGACCTGGTCCGTGCCGCCCACCCGGAGGTCGTCGGGCCGGGCCGGGTGCAGGCCTGGGTGGTCGGCTCGGGCAGCGACGCCGCCGCCGAGCCGGCCCTGCGCGACGCCCTCGCCGACGACGTACCCGTGGTCGTCGACGCCGACGCGCTCGCCTTCGCCGACCTCGCGCGGGGGCGTGACGCCGTCCTCACCCCGCACGCCGGCGAGCTGTCCCGCATGCTCGGCGTCGACCGTGAGGAGATCGAGGCCGAGCCGCTGGCCCACGCCCGCGCCGCCGCCGACCGGTACGACGCCGTGGTGCTGCTCAAGGGCCGCCACACCGTCGTCGCGCGACCCGGCGGGCGGGTCCGGGTGACCACGACGGGCACCCCGTGGCTGGCGACCGCCGGGGCCGGTGACGTGCTCGGCGGGCTGGTCGGCGCCCTGCTCGCGACCGGGCTCGACCCCTTCGATGCAGCCTCGGTCGGCTCGTGGCTCCACGGCGCGGCCGCAACGCTCGCGTCCCAGGACGGGCCGATCGTCGCCGGCGACGTCGCGGCGGCGCTCCCGGACCTCATCGCGAGCCTGACCGCACCCTGACCACCCCGTGATGGGACGATGAGAGACATGCACCGCCCGCCCCTCGGCCCCGCCGAGATCGTCGTCGACCTCGCCGCGATCCGCGCGAACGCTCGCCTCCTGCGGCAGACCGCCGGCGTGCCGCTGATCGCTGTGGTGAAGGCCGACGGCTACGGGCACGGCATGGTCGAGAGCGCCCGGGCGGCGCTCGAGGGCGGCGCGGAGTGGCTCGCGACGGCCACGATCGAGGAGGCGCTCGCGCTGCGCGCGGCCGGCGTCGAGGGACCGCTGCTGTGCTGGATCACCACGCAGCACTCCGACCACCGCGCCGCCGCCGACGCGGGCATCGACGTCAGTGCCTACTCCGTCGAGGAGCTGGACGCGATCGCGGCCGCCCTCGAGGGCCGCGCCGAGCCGGCCCGGATCCAGCTCAAGGTCGACACCGGCCTGTCCCGCGGTGGCGCGCCCCGCGCGGCCTGGGCCGAGGTGTTCGCCCGCGCCCGCGCGGGGGAGGAGGCCGGCCTCTGGCGGGTCACCGGCATCTGGTCGCACTTCGCCTGCGCCGACGAGCCCGCTCATGTGGCCAACGACCGCCAGGAGCAGGCCTTCCGCGACGCGCTCGCGCTCGCCGAGCAGGCCGGCCTGCGCCCCGAGCTGCGCCACCTCGCCAACTCCGCCGCGGCGATCCTGCGGCCCTCGTCCCGCTTCGACGCCGTCCGCTGCGGCATCGCGATGTACGGGCTCGATCCGGCGCCCGGGGAGGCCACCGAGATCGGGCTGGTCCCCGCGATGACGGTCCGGGCCCCGCTCGTCATGGTCAAGGAGCTCTCCGCCGGCGACTCCGTCTCCTACGGCCACCTCTGGACGGCCGACCGCCCGACCACCGTCGGTCTCGTCCCGGTCGGCTACGGGGAGGGCATCCCGCGCCACGCCTTCCGTCGCGACGCCCCCGAGGCGGCCGCCCAGGTCGGCATCGACGGGAAGCGGCGCCCGATCCGCGGCACCGTGTGCATGGACCAGGTCGTCGTCGACCTCGGCGGCGACCACCCGCCCGTGGGCAGCGAGGTGATCGTCTTCGGGCCGCCCGCCGCCGGCGGGCCCAGCGCCCAGGACTGGGCCGAGGCCTGCGGCACCATCAACTACGAGATCGTGACGAGGATCGGGGGCCGGATGACCCGCAGGTACGTCGACGGCGACGCCACGGAGCCCACCCGATGAGCCGCCGAGGGAAGGTCGCCGGCTCGCTCGCGGGTGCCCTCGGCCTGGCGGCGGGCACGGCTGCCGTCGGGATCGTGCGCAAGCAGCGGCAGATCAGCCGGAGGGCGGGGGAGTCGATCCCGTTCGGCACCCTGCGCTCGGAGCCGGTCACGGTCGTGGCGGACGACGGCGTGGCGCTGCACGTGGAGGTCGACGAGCTGGAGGCGCCGGCGGCGACCGGCGCGATGGACCGGCTTCTCCGTCGTACCCACGCGGCGCCGCGGGTCACCGTCGTCTTCGTCCACGGCTACTGCCTCAACCTCGACTGCTGGCACTTCCAGCGCGCGGCCTACCGCGGCCTGGTCCGGGCGGTCTACTACGACCAGCGCTCCCACGGCCGCTCCGGCAACTCCGACCGCGCGCACTCCACGATCGAGCAGCTCGGCCGCGACCTCCACACCGTGATCGACCAGGTCGCCCCGGAGGGACCGGTCGTCCTCGTCGGCCACTCGATGGGCGGCATGTCGATCGTGGCGTTCGCCGAGCAGTTCCCCGAGCTGATCGGCACCCGCGTCGTCGGCATCGGCCTGATCTCGACCACCGCCGGCGGCCTCGACCCGGGCCGCATGCTGCTGCCGATGCTGCCCGCCCGCCTGACCGGACCGCTGGCGAGCAGCGCGGTCCGCACGCTGCACCTGGGCCACCGTGCCATCGACGGCCTGCGCCGCGCCGGGTCCGCCGTGGCGACCGTGGCGACCGACCGGTTCGCCTTCGGCGAGGCCGTTCCGAAGGGGTACGTCGAGTTCGTCGACGAGATGCTCGCCGCGACGCCCTTCGAGGTGGTCGCCGACTTCTTCCCGAACTTCGCCGGCCTCGACAAGTTCCACACCGTGGCCGCGCTCGGCGCCGTGCCCGTGTCGGTCATCTGCGGCACCGCCGACAAGCTGACCTCGATCGGCCACTCCCGCAAGCTCCAGTCGCGGATCCCGGGCTCGCGGCTCCTCGAGTGCGAGGGCGCCGGCCACATGGTGATCATGGAGCGGCACGAGCTCGTCAACGCCGAGCTCGACCAGCTGATCACCGCCGCCGCAGCGAGGGCGACGGCATCGTGATCGAGATCATCGAGGTCGGCCCCGAGCGGGCCGACGACGTCCTGGCCGTCGTCAAGGCCGCCTTCGCCGCGCGCCCCGTGCTCGATCCGCCGGCCGACGCGCTCGCCGAGACCGTCGACACGATCGGCGCGATGCTCGCGCCGGGGGGCGGCCTGCTGGCGCTCGACGACGGCCGGCCGGTCGGCACCGTGGTCCTCGACCCGGTCGACGACGCGATCTACCTGCGCCGCTTCGGGGTCGACCCGTCCGCCCAGGGGCGCGGGCTCGCGCGCGAGCTGGTGAGGGCCGCGCTCGCCGCCGCCTCCCGTCGTCCCGGTGTACGACGAGCCGTGATCCTCGCCCGCCAGGAGCTCCCGCGCACGGCGGGCTTCTGGCGCGACATGGGCTTCGTCGAGACCGACCGCCACCCGCCGTACATCGAGATGGCGCGACCCGTGCCGCTCGCCGTGGAGGTCCCGTCGGCCGACGACATGCGCGACCTCGGTGAGCGCGTCGCGGGCCTGCTGCGGGCCGGTGACGTGCTGGTGCTCAGCGGCGAGCTCGGCGCCGGCAAGACGACCTTCACCCAGGGCCTCGGGGCCGGGCTGGGCGTGCGCGGCGGGATCACGTCGCCGACCTTCGTGATCGCGCGCGTGCACCCGTCGCTGGGCGACGGGCCGGCGCTGGTGCACGTCGACGCCTACCGGCTGGGCGGGCAGGCCGAGCTCGACGACCTCGACCTGGACACGGACCTGGACGAGGCCGTGACCGTCGTGGAGTGGGGGACCGGACTGGCCGAGGGCCTCGCCGACGCCCGGCTCGAGGTGCGGATCATGCGGGCGACCGCGGCCACCGACGTCGACCCGGAGGCCGACCCGCGGGTGGTCGAGATCGACCCCGTCGGCCTGCGCTGGCTCGGCGTCGACCTGCGGGCCTGACCCCCGCGTTGGGACCCGGTCCCGCGGACCCCCGTCCCAGCCGCTTGGTCCTCCGGGACCGGTCAGGTCGGCCCGCGCGCAGGTTCCTGAGACCCCTCCCCGATTCCTAGCCTCGAAGGGCAGCGGATCGGGACAGGGAGGTCGAAGATGCGCGCTCTGCGAGTGATGGTCACGGCCGTGCTGGCCGTCGTGCTGTCGGTGGGCCTCGTGCCCGACGGCGTTCCGGCCGCGGAGGCGGGACGCGCCCCGGCCCCCGTCCTCGACCGGCCGACCACGACCACCAAGAGCGTCGTGCTGACCGGCCGGGCCCGGCCGCGTGCCCTGGTCTCCGTCCAGGTGCGGACCAGCCGCTGGGTGACGGTGCGACGGGTCCGCGCCGCGAGCACCGGGAGGTACCGGGTCGTCGTACCGGCTCCGGCGACGACGCGGTCGTTCCGCTCGGTCTCGCTGCGGCGGGCCAGCACGGTGCGGCGCGTCGTACCGCTGAAGCCGCCCGCGCCGCCGACCGACGCCTGCGGTGCGCGCCCGAAGCGGCGCACCGGCGGCTACTACGCGTGCACCTTCCTCGAGGACTTCACCGGCAGCAGCCTCGACACCGACCGCTGGCTCGGCCAGAACATGCTCGGGCAGGGCGACCGCTGCGTCGCGGCCGGGCCGCGCACGGTGGCCGTCGCCGACGGCACGCTCCGGCTCAGCGTGGTGCAGGCGAGCGAGGAGGAGCCGTGCCCGCAGCGCGCCGACGGCTCGCGGGGCAGCTACGCCGCCGGCTGGATCTCCACCTACGGGCGCTGGAGCCAGCAGTACGGCCGCTTCGAGGCGCGGATGAGGTCGCAGGCGAGCGACCTGCCCGGGCTGCACGAGGCCTTCTGGCTGTGGCCGGACATCCGCTTCTCCTCCGACGCCGACTGGCCGAACAGCGGCGAGATCGACATCGCCGAGACCTACTCGTCGCACCCGGACCTCGCGATCCCGTTCCTCCACTACAGCGCCGACAGCGGCGGGCCGGTGCCCGGGCTGAACACCGCCTGGAAGTGCCGCGCCCAGCGCGGGGAGTGGCACACCTACGCCCTCGAGTGGACCGCCGACCGGCTCGAGGTGTTCGTCGACGGCCGGTCCTGCCTGGTCAACACCTCCGGCGCGGCCAGCTTCCGCAAGCCGTTCATCATCAACCTCAGCCAGCTGCTCGGCGTCGGCACCAACCTGTGGACGGGCTCGGTCCCGCTGCCCGCCACGATGGAGGTCGACTGGGTGAAGGCCTGGTCCTGATTTCTCGCACCCGCCCTCACGGCGACCAACCGGCCACTACCGTGGCACCCCGTGCGTCCCTCCCGTCCCGTCCTCGTCGTCGCCGTGGCCCTCGTGGTCCTCGTCGCGGGCGTCGGCGTGGCCCTGTGGGCGACCCGGGAGCGGATCGAGGGCAGCGACGAGTGCGGCAAGAGGTTCGCGAAGCCGGGCGGCGGCGCCTGGGAGTGCACCCTCGTCGAGGACTTCTCCGGTGACCGGCTCGACCCCGACACCTGGAAGGTCTCCGAGGTCGTCGGCACCGACGACCTGTGCGCCGTCGACGACCCGCGGACGGTGTCCGTGGCCGACGGCAGCCTCCGGCTGTCGGTGCTGCGCACGGACGCAGCCACGACCTGCCCGGCACGCGCCGACGGCAGCCGGGCGTCGTACGCCTCGGGCTGGGTGACGTCCTACGGTCGCTGGAGCCAGAAGTACGGCCGGTTCGAGGCCCGGATCAAGGTCCAGGACGTCGACGGCCCCGGAGTCCACGAGGCCTTCTGGCTCTGGCCCGACGTCCGGTACGGCGCCGACAAGCCCTGGCCGCAGTCGGGCGAGATCGACATCATGGAGACCTACTCCCACCAGCCCGACCGGGTGATCCCGTTCCTCCACTACGAGGCGGGCGAGAAGCCGAACAACGGCGTCAACACCGCCTGGGGGTGCGAGACGACCCGCGGCGAGTGGCACACCTACACCCTGGAGTGGACCGCCGAGCGCCTGGAGATCCTCGTCGACGGGGACACCTGCCTGGTCAACAACGTCTCCGGCGACGCCTTCCACAAGCGCTTCATCATCTGCTTCACCCAGTTCACGGGCACCGGCGCCAATGCATACGACGGCCGCGTCGCCCTGCCCGTGACGATGGAGGTCGACTGGGTGAAGGCCTGGCGCTGAACCCGGATCCGGTCCCGAGACCCCTGTCCGGCGGCACGTGCAAGGCGCTACCTTCCTCCCCGGGAGCCTTCGTCACGCGGGATCTCGCGCACGTCCACCAGGGGGAAGTCATGCGTCCGATCCGCCTTGCCGCACTGCTGGCGGCCGGCCTGCTGGCCGCCGCCCTGGCCGTGCCGCTGACGCCGTCGGCGCCGGTGCCGGCGGCCTCCTCCGCCCCGAGCGGGTCCACCAAGCTCGACTGCGGTGCCCGGGTCGCGAAGCCGGGCGGCGGCAGCTGGACCTGCACGATGGTCGACAACTTCTCCGGGACCAGCCTCGAGCCGTCGCGCTGGCTGGGCTTCAGCCAGCCCGGCACCGGTGACCTGTGCATCCTCAACAGCCCGCGCACCATCTCGGTGTCCAACGGCGCGCTGCGCCTGTCGGCGATCAGGACCGACGCGACCACGCAGTGCCCGCTGCGCGCCGACGGCACCCGGGCGTCGTACGCCTCCGGATGGGCGACCACCTATCGCCGGTTCGGCCAGCAGTACGGCCGGTTCGAGGCGCGGATCAAGGTCCAGGCCGCCTCCGCGCCGGGCCTGCACGAGGCGTTCTGGCTGTGGCCCGACGTCCGGTACACCTCCGACTCGCCGTGGCCCGAGTCCGGCGAGATCGACATCGCGGAGACCTTCTCGTCGCGGCCCGACCTGGCGATCCCGTTCCTGCACTACAGCGACGACCAGTACGGCGGGGTCCAGGGCGTCAACACGGCCTGGAACTGCCCGTCGTCGCGCGGCGAGTGGCACACCTACGCGCTGGAGTGGTTCGCCGACCGGCTGACGATCTACGTCGACGGCCGGACCTGCCTGACCAACACCCGCGGCGCGAGCAGCTACCAGAAGCCGTTCATCATCAACCTCACCCAGTTCCTGGGCGGCGGAAGCAACCAGTACGACGGCCAGGTGCCGCTGCCCGCCACGATGCAGGTCGACTACGTCAAGGTGTGGCGCTGACCGGAGGCCGGCCCGGGGGACCTGTGCCGAACCTGTGAACTGGTACAGGTTCCACTTGTCGCCCGCGACGGCTACCTTTACCTGCGAACTCGGGGGAGCTCCACCCCCCGCCCGCCTGCTCTCACGACGGACATGGGGATGCGATGCGCTCGTTGAGGTCTGCCCTGGTCACGGTGTGCCTGCTGGCCGCCGCGCTCGCGGTGCCGCTGGCACCGGTCGCCCCGGCTCCCCGGGCGGCCGCCGCCGATGCGTGCGGGACCGTCGTCGCGCGCAGCACCGGCGGCTACTGGACCTGCACCTTCGTCGACAACTTCGGCGGCTCGACGCTCGACACCAAGAAGTGGATCGGGCTGAACCAGCCGGGGACCGGCGACCTGTGCACGCTCAACAGCCCGCGGACCATCGGGGTCAGCATGGGCAGGCTGCGGCTCAGCGCCGTCAGGACCACGAGCACCGTGCGCTGCCCTGCCCGCGCCAACGGCACCCGCGCGAAGTACGCCGGCGCGACGGTCAGCAGCTACTACCGGTTCAGCCAGCAGTACGGCCGGTTCGAGGCCCGGATCAAGGTGCGGAACACGAGCCTGCCCGGCCTGCACGAGGCCTTCTGGCTGTGGCCGGACACGCGCTACTCCTCGGACGACAACTGGCCCAACACGGGCGAGATCGACGTCATGGAGACCTACTCCTACCAGCCCTCGCTCAACGTGCCCTTCCTGCACTACTGGGCCGACAGCTACGGCGCGGTCGACGGCTTCAACACCTCGTGGAGCTGCAAGTCGCAGCGCGGCCTGTGGCACACCTACGTCCTCGAGTGGAGCTACAGCCAGCTCTCGATCAAGGTCGACGGCCGGACCTGCCTCACCAGCACCCACGCCGCGCCGAGCTTCCGCAAGCGGATGATCATGAACATCAGCCAGTACCTCGGCGGCGGCAACAACCTGTACGACGGCCGGGTGTCCCTGCCCGCGACCATGGAGGTCGACTGGGTGAAGGCCTGGCGCTGAGCCTGGCGCTCCGTCCCGGGGGCGGCGGACGGTAGCCTCGCCTCCGTGCTGCTCGCCCTCGACACCGCCTCCCCGACGGTGACCGTCGCCCTCCACGACGGCACCGACGTCGTCGCCGCCGAGACGGCGGGCGTCGCGATGCGGCACGGTGAGCAGCTCGCCCCGCTGATCGCGAAGGTCCTCGGCCTGGCGGGCGCGCAGCCGGCCGACCTCACCCGGATCGCGGTGGGCGCGGGACCCGGCCCGTTCACCGGGCTCCGCGTCGGACTGGTGACTGCCCGCACCATGGGCCACGTCCTCGACGTCCCCGTGCTCGGTGTCTGCTCCCTCGACGCCCTCGCCGTCGAGGCCGTCGACACCGGGGCCGTCGACGGCGAGTTCCTCGTCGCCACGGACGCCCGGCGCAAGGAGGTCTACCTGGCGTCGTACTCGGGGGAGGGGCGGCGCACCAGCGAGCCCGTCGTCGACCGGCCGGCGGCGCTCGCGACCGACCGCCCCGTCGTGGGCGAGGGGGCCTCGCTCTACCCCGACGCGTTCCCCGGTGGGCGGGGGCCGCTGCGCCCCGACGCCGCCTGGCTGGCCCGCGCCGTCGTCGCCGACCGGGTGACCCTGCTGGACCCCGAGCCGATGTACCTGCGCCGCCCGGACGCGGAGATCCCGCACGCCCCGAAGGCCGTGCTGCCCGACGTGACCCCGACGCCGTGACCGGGGTCCTGGTCCGCGCCGCCGGGCGGGCCGACGTCGAGGACGTCGCCGCGCTCGAGGAGCTGGCGTTCCCGCTCGACCCGTGGTCGCCGGTGCTGCTGGAGCAGGCCGTCGACGGCACGGTGCCCACCGTCGGGGTCCTCGTTGCCGAGCGGGACGACGAGTTCGTCGGCTACGCGGTGGTGAGCGTGGTCGACGTCGACGCCGAGCTGCAGCGGATCGCCGTCCCCGAGGACCTGCGGCGCGCGGGCATCGCGCGCACCCTGCTGGAGGCCGTCCACGTGCACGCCGCGAGCCGCGGCGCCGAGCGGCTCCTGCTGGAGGTCCGCGAGGACAACCTGGCCGCCCGGATGTTCTACGAGCGCCACGGCTTCACCGAGCTCGGTCGGCGGGCGCGCTACTACCGCGACGGTGCGACCGCGCTCGTCCTCGCCACACCCGTCACAATGGGGCGGTGGTGATGAGCGAACCGCTGGTGCTGGGCATCGAGACCTCCTGCGACGAGACGGGCGTCGGCATCGTCCGGGGCAACACCCTTCTCGCCGACGCCGTGGCGAGCAGCGTCGACCAGCACGCCCGGTTCGGCGGGGTCGTGCCGGAGGTCGCCAGCCGCGCCCACCTCGAGGCGATGGTCCCGACGATCCAGCGTGCGTGCGACACGGCCGGCATCGCGCTGTCCGACGTCGACGCCATCGCGGTCACCCACGGCCCCGGCCTGGCCGGTGCCCTGCTGGTCGGCGTCGCGTCGGCCAAGGCGCTCGCCCTCTCGCTCGGCAAGCCGATCTACGGCGTCAACCACCTCGCGTCGCACGTGGCGGTCGACCAGCTCGAGCACGGCCCGCTGCCGGAGCCCTGCCTGGCGCTCCTCGTGTCCGGCGGCCACTCCAGCCTGCTGCGCGTCACCGACATCACCGGCACCGACAGCGGGGTCGACCCGATGGGCGCGACCATCGACGACGCCGCGGGCGAGGCGTTCGACAAGGTCGCCCGCCTGCTCGGGCTGCCGTTCCCCGGCGGCCCGCACATCGACCGGGCCGCACGCGAGGGCAACCAGGTCGCCATCGACTTCCCGCGGGGGCTCACCAGCCGCCGCGACCTCGAGCGGCACCGCTTCGACTTCTCGTTCTCCGGGCTCAAGACGGCCGTCGCGCGCTGGGTCGAGGCCCGTGAGCGCTCCGGGGAGCCCGTGCCCGTCGCCGACGTGGCCGCGTCCTTCCAGGAGGCGGTCTGCGACGTGCTGGTCCGCAAGGCGCTCGACGCGGCTGCCGCCGAGGGCATCGAGGACCTGATGATCGGGGGCGGCGTCGCCGCCAACTCCCGCCTGCGGGCGATGGCGGAGGAGCGGGCCGGCAAGCTCGGCGTCCGGGTCCGCGTCCCGCGGCCGGGCCTGTGCACCGACAACGGCGCGATGGTCGCCGCCCTCGGGTCCACGATGGTCGCCCGCGGGCGCACCCCGTCGTCGCTGGACCTCCCGGCCGACTCGAGCCTCCCGGTCACGG
The DNA here is from genome assembly GCF_057586415.1 of Nocardioides sp. SRI_004. Classification (NCBI taxonomy): domain Bacteria; kingdom Bacillati; phylum Actinomycetota; class Actinomycetes; order Propionibacteriales; family Nocardioidaceae; genus Nocardioides; species Nocardioides sp. SRI_004. The sequence goes on along the minus strand of NZ_JBYCZV010000016.1, from coordinate 26,743 downwards.
ACGTGCTCGCGGGCTGACCGGCCCCGCCCCGCCGCGCTGCCTCGCGCGGCGGGCGTGCTCAGCCGAGGACCCCGGGTGCGGTGCCCTCGTCGTCGAGCCAGTCCTGCCCGTCGTCGTACAGCTCCTGGGCGGCGCCGTCGCGCTCCTCGTCCTTGCGGCGACCGCCGCGGCCCCCGGCGGCTCCCGCCGCGCCGCGGCCACCACGCCCGCCCTGTGATCCGGGAACGCCACGGCCACCGGCACCACGACCGCCGGCGCCACGACCGCCCGCACCACGACCGACCTGGCTACCGGGCGCGAGCCCGCCGCGACCGAGGGAGCCGGGGCCGCCCGCGCGGCTCGAGGCGCCGATCGCCGGGGCGCCGCTGCTCAGGCCGCCGCGCGAGAGCAGGCCGCGGATGCCGTTGATGGCTCCCGGACCCACCAGCCCACCGGCGAGCAGCCCGCCGCCGACCAGTCCGGGGTTGATGCCGCCGGGACCGCCGATGCCTCCGGGACCACCGGGGCCACCGATGCCCGAGCCGCCGGGGCCGCCCGGACCGCCGGGGCCGCCCGGGTCGATGACACCGGGGTCGCGGGGATCGCCCGGGTCGATGTCGGGGAAGTCGGGGTCGTCGGTGCCGCCGTCGTCGGGATCGCCGAAGTCGGGGTCGCGCGGGTCGTTGTCGTCGATGCCGATCAGGCCGCCCGGGGGAGGCGTGTACGTCGGCGGGCGCACCCCACGCGGGGTGCCGCCCGGTCCGGTGCCCGTCGGCGTGCCGCCCGGCTCCTCGACCGGCTCGCCGTGGATCTTCTGGAACACCGGGATCGCGTGGTCATAGGCCGTGTCGAGGGCGGCCAGCGCCTTGAGCGCCTCCACGTCCGCGTGGTCGTAGGACGCGACCCGCTGGTTGTGGACCCGCGTCTGCGCGCCGAACTGCTTGACGGCCCGGATCTGGTCGTCCTCGTCGGGGCCGACGTCGGTGGGGAAGGTCGGTGCGGCGCCCGGAGCCTCGATGTCCTCCTGGGCGAGGGCGATCTCCTTGGCGTCCTCCATCGCGACCTGCACGGTGTCGAGGGCGTCGTGGGCGTTGGTCATGTCGGTCTTGCGCTCGACCACCTTCGTGCGCATGCCGGCGATCGCCTTCTGCGCGGCCGTGGCGATGTCGGTGCCTGCGCCGAATCCCGCGATGATGCCGGGCTCGGCGAGGTTGAGGGCGGCCTCGACCTTGCCGAGGCTCGTGGCGCCGTCGCTCCAGGCCGACTTCGACGTCTTGACGTCGCCCAGGCTCATCGGGGCCACGGCTCGCTGCAGTCGGCGGATGTTCTCCCCGCTCATGACGTCTCTCCGTCCGTGCCGGTGGTGTCGGCGGTCGTCGGCGTGCTGCCGCTCGGGGTGCCCGTGCCGTCGTCGCTCGTGGGCTCCGATCCCACGCCCGCCTGCTGCGCCTGTTGGTTGGCCGACTCGCCGTGGGACGTGGCCGACCCCTCGTTGAGCCGTTCGACGGCCTTGTGGGTGAGGGTGATCTCCGCGGCCGCGTCCTGGTCGGCCTGCTCCACGAAGCCGCGGGCGTCACGGCAGGCCTGGCGGAACGCGATCAGGTCCTCGCGGACCCCGGAGAGCGTCTCCGCGGTCACCTGGTGGGCGCGGCGGTGGTGGAGGGCGAGCAGGGGCGCACGGTCGGTGTCACCGAAGGACTGCGGCTTGATCTCGCCGTCCTTCTGGAAGATCGCGGGGTCGAACTGGTCGAGCTCCCTGTTGATCGCGGTGATGACGTCGTTGATCTTCTCCTCGACCAGCTTGAGCCCCTCCAGGGCCTCCGCGTCGGCTGGTCGCGCCATCAGGTCGGTGCGGAACTCCGTGGGGAAATTCATCGCTGGTGTGGCCTTTCGATCCCGAGGTGGTCAGTGCCGGGCTGCGTGCGGTGCGCGTACCCCGGCGCCCGGGTCGGCAAACCACGGCGACGGAGGCAACGGTTAGGCTGCACCGGTCCGATCAGGAGAGGGGTCTCGGGTGCGTTCTCGACAGATGTGGGCGGCGCTGGCGCTCGCCGTGGTGCTCGGCGGGTGCTCGACCGACGACGACCCGGGCGCGAGCCCCACGGACGGGTCGTCGAGCGCCGGCGATCCGTCGGGAGGCACGGGCAGCCCCTCCGCGGAGCAGACCGAGGGCCCGGAGGCGGCCACCGGCAAGGTCCTGAGCAGCGAGCTCGCCTCCCTCCACCTCCCGGCCGGCCAGCCCTGGGCCGAGGGGCGCGGCGGCCTGTCCGGACATCTCGACATCGACGCGCGCAACTCCTACGAGGTCCACCTGAGTCACGGCCTCGGCAAGGCCGACGACCTGGACACCGCGGTCGCTGCCGTCCTGCCGACCGTGCAGGGGCCGCGTCCCGAGATCGCGCGGGCCGAGGACCGCGACATCGCCGGTGTCGAGACCGCCGTGCTGAGCGGTGTCGACGACCGTGGCTACTACTACGGCATCGTCGCGATCCACCAGGGTCTCGTCATGACGATCGACTTCGTGTTCCCGCGCAAGGACGCCGAGGGCGAGGCGTGGATCGAGTCGATCCTCGCCAGCGTCGAGTGGAAGTGACCGGCGGCCAACCTCCGGCTCGCTAGGTTCGGGGGACACCCCCGTCACCGTGCAAGGAGTCGCCATGCAGCAGGTCCGCGCCGTCATCGCCCGCACCAAGGGTGCGCCCGTGGAGATCGCCACGATCAACGTGCCGGACCCGGGGCCGGGCGAGGCGGTCGTGAAGGTGCTGACCTGCGGGGTGTGCCACACCGACCTGCACTACCGGGAGGGCGGGATCAACGACGACTTCCCGTTCCTGCTGGGCCACGAGGCGTCCGGCATCGTCGAGGCTGTGGGTCCGGACGTCACCGGAGTCGCTCCCGGCGACTTCGTCGTCCTCAACTGGCGCGCGGTCTGCGGCGAGTGCCGGGCCTGCAGGCGCGGAGACCTGCACTACTGCTTCAACACCCACAACGCGAAGCAGCGGATGACCCTGGCCGACGGGCCGGACGCCGGGACGGAGCTCTCCCCGGCGCTGGGCATCGGCGCGTTCGCGGAGAAGACCCTCGTCGCGGCCGGGCAGTGCACGAAGGTCGACCCGGACGCCCGTCCGGCGGCGGTCGGCCTGCTGGGGTGTGGCGTGATGGCCGGCATCGGCGCCGCGATCAACACGGGCGGCATCACCCGCGGCCGCTCGATCGCCGTCATCGGCTGCGGCGGCGTCGGGGTGGCCGCGATCGCGGGCGCCGCGCTCGCGGGCGCGAACCCCATCATCGCGGTCGACATCGACGCCAAGAAGCTCGCCAAGGCGAAGGAGATGGGCGCGACGCACACGGTCGACTCGTCAGCGCTGGACCCGGCGGAGGAGATCAAGCGGATCTGCGCGGCGACCTACGACGGTGCCGAGGGCGCCGACGTGGTGGTCGAGGCCGTGGGCCGCCCGGAGACGTGGAAGCAGGCGTTCTACGCCCGCGACCTCGCCGGAACGGTGGTCCTCGTCGGCGTGCCGACACCCGACATGAAGGTGCCGGACCTCCCCCTCATCGACGTCTTCGGCCGCGGCGGTGCCCTCAAGTCCAGCTGGTACGGCGACTGCCTGCCCTCGCGCGACTTCCCGATGCTGGTCGACCTCTACCGCCAGGGCCGGCTCGACCTCGACGCCTTCGTCACCGAGGAGGTCGGCCTCGGCGACGTCGAGGCGGCCTTCGAGCGGATGCACCACGGCGACGTACTCCGGTCCGTGGTGGTGCTCTGATGGGCGGCGCACCCAGGGTCGACCACGCCGTCACGAGCGGCACCTTCTCCCTCGACGGCGAGACCTTCGACGTCGACAACAACATCTGGGTGGTCGGTGACGACGACGAGTGCGTCGTGGTCGACGCGCCGCACTCCGTCGACGACATCCTCGCGGTGGTGGGGGAGAGGCGGGTCGTGGCGATCGTGTGCACCCACGCCCACGACGACCACGTCCGCGTCGCACCGGCCCTGCGCGAACGGGTCAACGGCGGGTCGGGGGCGCCGGTCCTGCTGCACCCCGACGACCGCCCGCTCTGGGAGCTCGTCCACGGCGGGCCGGACGACGCCGACGGCTACCTCTGGGACGTCGACCTCGCCGACGGCCTGGAGATCCCGGTCGCGGGGACCACGCTGCGGGTCCTGCACACGCCCGGACACGCGCCCGGCGCCGTGTGCCTGTACGCCGCCGACCTCGGCTGCGTCTTCACCGGCGACACGCTCTTCCACGGCGGCCCCGGCGCGACCGGGCGGTCGTACAGCGACCGGCCGACCCTCGAGGCGTCGATCCGAGCGACGCTCTTCTCGCTCCCGGACGACACCGTCGTCCACACCGGGCACGGCGAGGACACCACGATCGGTGCGGAGGCGGCCGCCCTCGGCCGCTGACTCCCGGCGTCCGGCGTCCAGCGGCGTGCCCGGCCCGATGGTCAGAAGGGCTCCACCAGCAGGGCGGTGCCCTCGCCGGCGACGCGGGTGAGCACGACCGTCGCCTCGGCGTCCCCGGTCAGGGCGAGCCGCTTGCGCAGCTGCTCGGGCACGACGTCGACGCCGCGCTTCTTGATGGTGATCCGACCGACGCCACGCTCGCGCAGGGCGGCCTTGAGCTGCTTCTCGCGGTAGGGGAGCTGCTCGAGGACGCGGTAGCCGCGGGCGAACGGGCTGCGGAACGCCTCGTCACCGGTGACATAGGCGATCCTCGGGTCGACCAGGCCACCGTGGACGCCGGCCGCGACCGCGGTCACCAGTCCGGCTCGGATCACCGCCCCGTCGGGCTCGTAGAGGTAGCCGCCGACCTCGCGGGTGCCGACCTCCGCCGCTCCCGGGTCCTCCTCGTCGGTGATGGTCGCGAGCCCGCCGTCGCCGATGACCGTCGCGCGGCGGGCGACGGTGGCGGTCAGGCCGGACCAGAGCGCCGCCTCCTTCACCTCGCCGTCGTCGCTGACCCACTCGGCCTCGACGCCGGCGGGCACCAGGTCGTGCGGGATGCCGGGCGCCACCTTGACGCAGGCGCTGCGCCGGAGCAGGCCCTCCACCCAGGTCCACGGCGGCGTCCAGTCCTCCACGCGGAAGGTGCGGCCGGCACCCGAGCGCCGCGCCGGGTCGGCGAAGGCGAGGTCGAAGCCGGTGTGGTCGACCGTCGTCGCGTCGGCGACCTGGACCGCACCCGGCAGGTCGAGCGCCGCGAGGTTCGCCGCGGCGATCGCGACCCGCACGGGGTCGAGGTCCACGCCGGCGCAGATGATGCCGGCCCGTGCCGCCGCGACGAGGTCGCCGCCGATGCCGCAGCCGAGGTCGACCAGCGTCTGCGCGCCGAAGGCGGCGGCCCGGCCCGCGCGGTGGGCCGCCACCCGTTGCCGGGTGGCCTGCTCGAGCGCGTCGGGGGTGAAGTACATCCGGGCGGCGGACTCGCCGAACTTCGCCGCGGCCCGCTCCCGGAGCTCCACCTGCGAGAGCGCGGCGGCGGCTCGCTCGCCCGTCGTCGTACGACGGAGGGCGGAGCCGGCCGCGAGCGGTGTCGCGCCGCCGGCGACCAGGGCGGTGGCCTCGGCCAGCAGCGCCTGCCCGTCATCGGTCAGCAGCCACTGGAAGGTCGCGAGGTCCACCCCCCGATCCTGTCAGGCAGGCGTCACTTGGTGAGGACGACCCCGTCGGTGTCGTCGGCGTGGCCGGCGTTGTCCCCGTCCTTCGCCTCGTCGCCGTGGCCCGGCCACCAGGCAGCGTGGCCGAGCAGCGAGGTCAGCGCCGGCGTGAAGAACATCGACATCACGAACGACACGATCAGGATGCCGACCGCCAGCGCGAAGCCCATCGACACGATCAGGGTGTTGCCGCCGAGCATCAGCGAGGCGAAGGTGCCGGCCAGGATGACGCCGGCTGCGGCGATGGTCGGGCCGGCGTGCGTGACGGCCTGGGCGGCCGCGCTGTGCGGGTCGCGTCCCTCGCGGGCCTCCTCGCGGAGCCGGGCGATCATCAGGATGTTGTAGTCCGTGCCCAGCGCCGTCACGAACAGGTAGATGTAGATCGGCAGCATGAAGATCAGGCCGGCCTCGCCGCCGATGTTCTGGAAGGCGATCACGGTGATGCCGAGCGTGGCCGCGAAGCCGAGCCCGACGGCGGCCATCAGGAACCACGGTGCGACCAGGCTGCGCAGCAGCAGCGCGAGGATCAGCAGGATCACGGCTGCGGCCACCGGGAAGACGACCTTGTAGTCGCGGGCCATCGCCTTCGACATGTCGGCGAAGATGCCGGGCGTGCCACCGACGTACGCCTCGGTGCCATCGGGCGCCGCCTCGTGCGCCGCGTCGCGGATCGGTCCGGCGACGTTGTCCTGGGCAGCGTCGGAGACGGGGTCGTCGGACAGGGTCAGGTAGAACTGGAAGGCGGTGCGGTCCTTCGAGGGCACCGGACCGGCGACGCTGTCCACGCCCTGGGCCTCGCCGAGGGCCTTGCCGAACGCCGCGAGCTGGTCGTCGGTCACGTCGGCGCCCTCGGCGTCGACGAGCACGGGGACGGGCTCGGCCGCGCCCGCGGAGAAGTGCTCCTGGAAGGTCTCCAGCGCCTCCGTGGACTCGACGCCCTCGGGCAGGCTCGAGTTGAAGTCGAAGGACGGGTTGAAGCTGAGCGCGAAGATCGCCAGGACCGTCATCGCGCCGCCGGACACGAGCGCGGTGATGCCCGGACGCTGGCCGACGGCCTTGCCCAGCTTGATGAAGGTGCCGTGCTTCGGCTCCTTCTGCCACGACTTCGAGGGCCAGAAGAGCGCCTTGCCCAACAGCGAGACCGCGGCCGGGACCAGTGTCAGCGCGGCCAGCAGGGTCACGAAGACGGCGATCGCGAGGGCCGGGCCGATCGCGCGGAAGATGCTGAGCGAGCTGAGGATGAGCGCCATGAAGGCCACGATCACCGCGCCGCCCGCCGAGGCGATCGCCTCGCCCGCGCGGTCGAGGCTGTGGACGACCGAGTCCCGCACGCTCGCGCCCTGGCGCAGCCGCTCGCGGTGCCGGAACAGGAAGAACAGGATGTAGTCGGTGCCGACGCCGTACAGGACGACGACGAGGATCTGCTGGACCGAGGCGTCCGCCTTGAGGTCGAAGACGTCGTTGGCCCAGGCGATGGCGCCGGTGGCGATCGTCGAGACGATGCCGACGACCACGACGGGCAGCACGCAGATCAGCACGCTGCGGAAGATCAGCGCGAGCAGCCCGACGATGAGCACGATCGTGGCGATGCCGACGATCAGCAGCGTGTCCTCGTTGGACTCCTGGGAGTCGAGGCTCTGCGGCACCGCGCCGGTGGCGCGGACGTCGAGGTCGGAGTCCTTCGTCAGCTCCTTGATGTCGGCGCGAAGGTCCTTCGCGTCGTCGATCGCCTGCGTGTCGTAGCCGGTCGCGCCGTCGGCCAGCGGGATGACCGCGAACATCACGGTGCCGTCGGCCGAGAGGTTGGGCCTGCCGTCCTCGCCCTGCGCGATGACCAGCTGCTGGAAGGTCTTCCTGCCGAGCTCGGGCGCGAGCTCCTCGGCGATCGTCGCGACCTCGGCCTGGTCGGCTGCGGTCAGCTTGCCGCCCCCGTCGCGCTCGATCACGAGGATCGCGCCCGGTGAGAAGGCGTCGGAGAACTTGTCCTCCTGGAGCTGGAGCGCCTGGATCGACTCGTAGTGGTCGGGCAGGAACTCCGAGTTGTCCTGGGTGGACTCCAGGGCGGGTGCCGTCGCGGTGACGAGCACCGCCAGGAGCAGCCACGCCCCGATGACGTACCAGCGGAAACGGGTCACGAAGCGGCCGAGCGCAGCGAACATGGCGCCAACGCTTCCGTGTCGGGCGGAGCGGGGTCAACCGACTTTGGTAGGGACTCTCCAGATCCTGGGGACGGGTGGCTCTGGCACTCGCTTGCGGTGAGTGCTAGTTTCGTCACTGGCACTCTCGGTCCGAGTGTGCCAACGCCGGTCAGAGTGCCCAGGTGCTCGCGACCGGACCACGAACAGAAGTACTCACCGCATCAGCCTAGAAAGTGGAGGTCGACATCGTGTCGGTCAACATCAAGCCGCTCGAGGACCGGATCGTCGTCAAGCCCCTCGAGGCCGAGCAGACCACCGCCTCCGGTCTGGTCATCCCCGACACGGCCAAGGAGAAGCCGCAGGAGGGCGAGGTCCTCGCGATCGGCCCCGGTCGTATCGACGACAACGGCAACCGCGTCCCGCTCGACGTCGCCGTGGGTGACAAGGTCATCTACAGCAAGTACGGCGGCACCGAGGTCAAGTACGCCGGCCAGGAGTACCTCATCCTCTCGGCCCGCGACGTCCTCGCGGTCCTCGCCTGACCTTCGAGTCTCGAACCGCCCGGGACGTCATGCGCATCGGTCGCCCCGGCGACCACGTCGCATGACGTCGCGGGCGGTTTCGCCTTTCCACACCAAGGAGCAACACAGTGCCCAAGATCCTGGAGTTCGACGAGCATGCCCGTCGCGCGCTCGAGCGCGGCGTCGACAAGCTCGCCAACACCGTCAAGGTGACCCTCGGCCCCAAGGGTCGCTATGTCGTCCTCGACAAGAAGTGGGGCGCGCCGACCATCACCAACGACGGCGTGACCGTCGCCCGTGAGGTCGAGCTGGACGACCCGTTCGAGAACCTCGGTGCCCAGCTCACCAAGGAGGTCGCGACCAAGACCAACGACGTCGCCGGTGACGGTACGACGACCGCGACCGTGCTGGCGCAGGCGCTCGTCCACGAGGGCCTGCGCGCCGTCGCGGCCGGCGTGAACCCGATGGGCCTCAAGCGGGGCATGGACGCCGCGGCGGCTGCCCTCGGCGACGCCCTGCGCGACGCCGCCCGTGAGGTCGACGACGAGAAGGACATCGCCTCGGTGGCGACGGTCTCCTCGCGTGACGGCCACATCGGCGAGCTGCTCGCCGAGGCCTTCAGCAAGGTCGGCAAGGACGGCGTGATCACGGTCGAGGAGTCCAACACCCCCTCGACCGAGCTCGAGTTCACCGAGGGCATGCAGTTCGACAAGGGCTTCAACTCGGCGTACTTCGTCACCGACGCGGAGCGCCAGGAGGCCGTCCTCGACGACCCGTACATCCTGATCAACCAGGGCAAGATCTCGGCGATCGCGGAGCTCCTGCCGCTGCTGGAGAAGGTCATCCAGACCGGCAAGCCGCTCTTCATCCTCGCCGAGGACGTCGAGGGCGAGGCGCTCTCCACCCTGGTCGTCAACAAGATCCGCGGCACGTTCACCGCCGTCGCGGGCAAGGCCCCCGGCTTCGGCGACCGCCGCAAGGCGATCCTGCAGGACATCGCGATCCTCACTGGTGGCACGGTCATCTCGCCGGAGGTCGGCCTCAAGCTCGACCAGATCGGCCTCGAGGAGCTCGGCCAGGCCCGCCGCATCGTCGTCACGAAGGACAACACGACGATCGTCGACGGCGCCGGCGACGAGACCCAGGTCGCGGGTCGCGTCGAGCAGATCAAGAAGGAGATCGAGGCGTCCGACTCCGACTGGGACACCGAGAAGCTCCAGGAGCGGCTCGCGAAGCTCTCCGGCGGCGTCGTGGTGATCAAGGTCGGCGCGCACACCGAGGTCGAGCTCAAGGAGAAGAAGCACCGCATCGAGGACGCCGTCTCCGCGACGCGCGCCGCGATCGAGGAGGGCATCGTGCCCGGCGGCGGCTCGGCCATCGTCCACGCGGCCGCGGCCCTCGAGGGTGACCTCGGCCTGAGCGGCGACGAGGCCGTCGGCGTGCGGATCGTCCGCAAGGCCGTCGACGAGCCGCTGCGCTGGATCGCCGAGAACGGCGGCGCGAACGGCTACGTCGTCACCAACAAGGTGCGCGAGCTCGGTGTCGGCAACGGCTACAACGCCGCCACCGGCGAGTACGGCGACCTCGTCGCCCAGGGCGTCATCGACCCGGTCAAGGTGACCCGGTCGGCGCTCGCCAACGCGGTGTCGGTCGCCGGCATGCTCCTCACCACCGAGGTGCTCGTCGTCGACAAGCCCGAGGACGAGGCCGAGGCCGACGCCGGCCACGGTCACGGCCACGGGCACGGTCACTGAGACCTGCGCTCCGCAGCAGCAGCCCGGCCCGTCGTACCGCTCCGGTACGGCGGGCCGGTCCGCTTTTCGCGGCCGGGGCTCAGTCCCGGCCGCGCAGGAAGCTGACCCGCATCGGGCGCAGCTCGGGCGTCATCAGGCCGGCCTGGACGGCCGGGGCGGCGAGCATGATCACCCGGACGGCGTCCTCGTCCTCGGGCTCGGGGCCAGATTCGCACGCGGAGCAGGGCTTCGCGATGTCCTCCCAAGAAATCTTCGTGATCGCATCCGGTCACATCCCTCCGGCATAGTGGGCACATGTTGTGGAGAGTGCGCGCCGGACTGCCCGACCGACCGGGAGCGCTCGCCGAGCTCGCGGCGGCGTGCGGCCGCGCGGGCGTGAACATCCAGACCGTGCAGGTCTTCCCCGGCGAGGCGACGGTCACCGACGAGCTGGTGCTGCAGGTCCCTCACGACTGGACCCAGGACCAGCTCCGCGAGCTGGTCGACGGTGCGGGCGGCGAGACGGTGTCCGCCGTACCGGTCACGACGGCGGCGCTGGAGGACCAGCCGACCCGCTACGTCCAGGCGGTGCGGTCGATCGTCGCCCAGCCGGCGACCTTCCCGGACGTCGCGGCGCACCTGTTCGACGCAGAGGTGGCGCCGAGCACCGCCCACGTCGACGTCCTCGAGATGACCGTCGGCGGCTCCGCGACCATCCAGATCCGCCGTGACACGCCGTTCACGACCACCGAGCGGCAGCGCGCGGCGGCCCTCGCCGAGCTCGTCGGCGAGGTCCTCGACGCGCAGGCACCCCCCTCGCCGCAGCAGCCGGGCGCGGGCGACCCGGAGTTCGTGACCACGGGAGCCGTCGTGTCGGCGCTCGCCGGCGGCAAGGTCGCCGGCCGCGCGGAGTACACCCCTGCCGGCGGCGAGCCGTGGCCCGTGGACCTCTGGGTCGACCCGGCCTGGCACCGACGCGGCGTCGGCACCCGCCTGCTCGCCGACGTCGCCCGCGCCGCCCGCGGCGCCGGCGCCGACGAGATCGTGCTGACCGCGCCGTCGGACACCAAGGCGGTGCTGCCGATGGTGCTCGCGGCGGGCATGCGCGGCCGGATCCGGATGGCCGGCGACACGCTCACGGTGCGGATCGCGATCACCGACCTGCGCGCGTAGGCGACGAAAGGCCCTAGGGTTCTGCCACCTGATCCAGAATCCCGGGGGAGAACACCATGGTTCGCAATGCGAGCAAGAAGGCTGCCGGCTCGGACGGCGCCGACGACCGGACGTGGCATGCCACGCCCGAGGCGAAGTCGAAGGCCAAGACCTACCGCATCATCGCCCTCGTCCTCTGGGCGCTGTCGATCGCGGCCGAGCTGGGTGGCATCTTCGGGCTGCTCCTGAACAAGGGGATCCTCGAGGCCAGCACCTCGGTCGACGACCGGGGCGTCCTCGTCGCCGACGAGAAGTTCCCGACCTGGGCCTTCGTGACGCTTATCGGCCTGCTCGTCGTGATGGCGATCCTGACCATCATCGGCTCGCAGCTGTGGAAGAAGGCGCAGGAGCTCGACCCGCCGTCGAGCGCCAACGGCATCTCGTTCTTCCTCAAGAGCCAGCTCGGCGCGATCATCCCGCTGATCGCCTTCGTGCCGATCATCGTGCTGATCTTCCTCAACAAGGACATGTCGAAGCAGCAGAAGGGCTGGGCCGGCGGCGTCGGCGTCGTCCTCGCGCTCGTCGCGGTGGCGCTCGGCGTGAACTACGACCCGCCGTCGATCGAGAAGTACACCGCGGAGAAGCAGGCCGTCGTCCAGCTGCTCGGCGAGGACAAGGTCTACTGGGCCGGCGGCGGCGAGGTCTACCACGTCTGCGCGAACGTCCCGGACCTCTCGAAGAGTGCCGTCACCAGCGGTACGACGGCCGAGGCGGTCGCGGACGGCAAGCCGCGCCTGACGCTGAAGCTCGAGTCGGAGCTGAAGGCGTGCCAGCGCGCGGTGCCCAACAACATCGACGAGATCGTCGACGCGATCCGCCGGGTCCAGCAGGGCGAGGTCACCGAGCAGGTCCTGCCCTCGCCGGACTGGACCGGCGTGGCGAACGCCCCGAGCGGCGACGCCCTCGACGAGCTGAACGACGTGCTCGACGAGGCGCGGAAGGACGACGGCTCCGAGTAGTCCCGGGTCTCCGGGGGTGAGGATGGTCTCACCCCCGGAGGCTTTGTGAACACATTCACAAGCGGTAGCGTCGGGGACGTGCTGACCCCCGACGTCGTCACCGCCACCCTCGCCCACGCCAGCCAGGTCGCCAGCCAGGTCGCCAGCCAGGTCGCCGGCCGGATCGCCGCCGAGGCCGAGCCCGCCGGCCTGCTCCCGGCCCGCGAGCAGATGGCGCTCTCGCTCGGCTGGCACATCATCCTGGCCTGCTTCGGCGTCGCGTTCCCCGCGATGATCTTCGTGATGCACCTGCGCGGCATCCGCAAGGACGACCCGGTCGCCCTCGGCCTGGCGCAGCGCTGGGCGAAGGTGTCGGCGGTGCTCTTCGCGATCGGCGCCGTCTCCGGCACGGTCCTCAGCTTCGAGATGGGCGTGCTGTGGCCCGGCCTGATGGGGACGTACGGCGACGTGCTCGGCCTGCCCTTCGCATTCGAGGGGCTCGCGTTCTTCCTCGAGGCGATCTTCCTCGGCATCTACCTCTACGGCTGGAACCGGATGCCCCCGAAGCGGCACGTGCTGATGGTGCTGCCGATGGCGGTCACCGGGATCATCGGCGCCTACTGCGTGCTCGCGGTCAACGCCTGGATGAACGTGCCGACCGGCTTCCGGATCGTCGACGGCGAGGTGACCGACGTCGAGCCGTGGAAGGTGCTCTTCAACGGCCACGCCTTCCTGCAGTTCGCGCACATGTGGGTCGGCGCCTACATGCTGGCCGGCTTCTCCGTCGCCGGCGTGTACGCCGTCGGCATGCTCCGCGGCCGCCGCGACGCCCACCACCGGCTGGGCTTCATGGTGCCGTTCGTGTTCGCCTCGGTCGCGGCCGTCACCCAGCCGTTCGTCGGGCACGTGCTCGGCTTCGGCCTCGACGAGCGCCAGCCGGCGAAGCTGGCGGCGTTCGAGCTCGCCGAGACCACCGAGAGCCCGTCGCCGCTGCGGCTCGGGGGAGTGCTGGTCGACGGCGAGGTGAAGGGCTCGATCGACATCCCCTACCTGGGCTCCCTGATCGCGATGAACTCGCCCGACAAGCCGGTGTCCGGCCTCGACACGATCCCCGAGGAGGACCACCCGCCGGTCAACATGACCCACCTGGCCTTCCAGACGATGGTCGGCATCGGCACCCTCCTCGCGGCCGTCGTCGCGTTCTTCTGGGTGCAGCGCCGGCGGGGCCGCGACCTGCTCGAGAAGCGGTGGTTCCTGCGCTTCGCCGCGGTCGCCGGCCCGCTCGCGGTGGTCGCGCTCGAGGCGGGCTGGATCGCGACCGAGGTCGGCCGCCAGCCCTGGATCGTGTATGACGTCATGCGCACCACCGACGCGGTCGGCGACTACACCGCCAGCCTGTGGTGGCTGCTCGGCATCAGCACGGTGGTCTACACCGGCATGACCGTGGGCGCGGTCGTCGTACTCCGGTCGATGGCCCGGCGCTGGCGGGAGGGCGCGGTGGACCTGCCGAGCCCCTACGCGCCGGCCACCGCCACTCCGGGCGAGGGGGAGCGCCGATGAGCATCGAGGTCGCGGTCGCCGCCGCACTCTTCGTCGGGGTCGTCGCCTACGCCGTGCTGGGCGGTGCCGACTTCGGCTCGGGCTTCTTCGACCTGACCGCGGGCAGCAGTCGCCGCGGCGCGGAGCTGCGCACGCTCGTCGACCACAGCATCGGCCCGGTCTGGGAGGCCAACCACGTCTGGCTGATCTACGTGCTGGTCATCTGGTGGACCGGCTTCCCCGAGTCCTTCGCCGCCGCGATGTCGACGCTGGTGCTGCCGCTCCTGCTGGCCCTGCTGGGCATCGTGCTGCGCGGCGCCAGCTTCGCCTTCCGCAAGTACGCCGAGACGCTCGGCCAGGCCCGGCTATTCGGGGTCGTCTTCGCCGCCTCCAGCATCATCACCCCGTTCTTCCTGGGCACCGTCGCGGGGGCGATCGCCTCGGGCCGGGTGCCGATGGACGGCGCCGGCGACCGCTGGTCGTCGTGGGTGAACCCGACGTCGCTGTTCGGCGGCCTGATCGCCGTCGGCACCTGCGCCTTCCTCGCCGGGACCTTCCTCGTGGCCGACGCCGAGCGCAGCGGCAACCACCGCCTGGCGGGGGAGATCCGGGTGCGGGCCCTCCTCGTCGGCCTGGTCACCGGTGCCCTGGTCTTCGCCGCGCTGGTGCCGATCGAGCACGACGCGCCCACGCTGGCCGACGGGCTCGAGGGCCGCGCCGCACCGCTCGTCGTGCTCGCCGCGATCGCCGGCGTGGCCACGATGTACCTGCTCTGGCGCCGCCGCTACGCGGTCGCCCGGATCGCCGCGGTCCTCGCGGTCGCGTCGGTCGTGTCGGGCTGGGGCGTCGGGCAGTACCCGTGGCTGCTCGTCGACGAGGTGACGATCACCGACGCGGCCGGTGCCACGGCGACCCTGCAGGGACTGCTCGTCGCGGTCGGGCTGGCCGTCCTGGTCGTCGTACCGCCGCTGGCCTATCTCTTCCGGCTCACGCAGTCGGAGGAGTGGACCCGTCCCGACCACTGACATCCGAAGCTGAACCCATCGACAGATCGTTTGGGTCCGAACTAACATGCCCGGCATGTGCCAGACCACTGGGAAGCCGGACGACCTGCCCACCGCCTCCGAGGCCGGCGTACGCCGCAGGAGCCTGCTCCGGGGTGGAGCCGTGGGAACCGTCGGGCTCGGCGCGGCGGTGCTGGCGCCGAGCGCGGCCGCCAAGGGCCGTCCGATCACGCCCCCGAAGCGCTTCGGCGCGGCCGAGCTCGTCATCCTCGGCACTGCCGCGGGTCCGCCGCCCGAGCCCGATCGGGCGGGGATCGCCAGCGCACTGCACATCGAGGGGCGCAACTACCTCATCGACTGTGGTCGGAGCTCGGTGACGAACTACTACAACGTGGGCCTGCGGTACGCCGACCTCGACTCCGTGTTCATCACGCACCTGCACGCCGACCATGTCGCCGACTACTACAACGTCTTCCTGCTCGCAGGTTGGGGCCTCACCGACGACAACGATGCGCTGACGCAGCGGGTGGGTGTGTACGGCCCGGGTCCGGCCGGCGCGCTGCGACCGCCGTTCAAGGGCGGCGACGTCCCGACCGTCGCGCCCGAGGACCCGACGCCGGGCCTCGCCGCCATGACGGAGCACCTGGTCGCGGCCTACGCCTACAGCTCGAACCTCTTCATCCGGGACTCGGGCAGTCCCGACCCGAGGGACCTGATCGACGTCCACGAGCTCCAGGTCCCGAGCGAGGTCCCCGCGGACGTGCTGGGCGACACGGCGCCGCCGATGGACCCGTTCCTGGTGATGGAGGACGACCGGGTGCGGGTCACCGCCGTCCTGGTGCCGCACGGCCCGGCCTTCCCGAGCTACGCCTACCGCTTCGACACCGACCACGGGTCGGTCGTGTTCTCAGGCGACACCTCGCTGACTCCGAACATCGTCACGCTCGCGCGGGGCGCGGACATCCTCGTGCACGAGGCCATCGACCTCGAGGCGCTGGGCGAGCTGCCGCCCGCCGCGCTCGACCACCTCAAGCAGTCGCACACCTCGGTGGCCGACGTCGGTGCGGTCGCCGAGGCCGCCGGCGTCGACACGCTGGTCCTGAGCCACCTCGTCCCTGCGGCCCACTCCATCGTCAGCACCGGCCGCTGGCGCAGGCGCGCACAGCAGGGCTTCGGCGGCCGGGTCGTGGTCGGCGAGGACCTGATGCGGATTCCGCTGCCGCGCTAGCCCTGGTGCGCCGGGGCGTGACCCAGGCTCGGGTCCGGCGGGTGGTTGCCGAGCCGCCAACCGCCGATCGGCAGGTCGAGCGCGGCGGCCGGGCCCCACGTCCCCTGCTCGTAGGGCTGCGTCCGCGGGCGGCGGTCCAGCACCGGCTGGAAGATCTCCCAGAGCCGGTCGACCTCCTCGGAGCTGATGAAGAGGGTCCGGTCGCCGCGCATCACGTCGAGCAGCAGCCGCTCGTAGGCCTCGAGCGGGTCGGAGCCCGGCGCGTCGCCGACGAGGTCGAGCCGGAAGACGCCCTCGACCAGCGCCATGTCCGGACCCGGGCGCTTGGCCCGCACGTCGATCGCGATCCGCGGCTGGTCGGCGAGCTCGATGACCAGCTCGTTGGGCTCGGGGTTGCCGCCGCCCTCCGGCTTGAGCCAGCGGTGGCGCGGGTCGCGGAACCGGACGGTGATCGTGCGCCGCCCGTCGGCCATCGCCTTGCCGGTGCGCAGGTAGAAGGGCACGTCGCGCCAGCGGTCGTTGTCGATCCAGACCTCGGCCGCGACGAAGGTCTCCACCTCGGAGTCGGACGCGACGTCGGGCTCCTCCCGGTAGCCGTCGTACTGGCCGAAGACGACGCGCTCGGGGTCGATGGGCCGTACGGCGGAGAAGGTCGCCGCCTTCGCCGCCCGGATCGCCGACGCACGGAACGCGTGCGGGTCCTCGAGCGCGACGAACCCGAGCAGCTGCGCGAGGTGGGTGGTCACCATGTCCTTGAGGCAGCCGGTGCCCTCGTAGAAGCTGCCGCGGCCCTCGACCGTGAGCTTCTCGGGCACGTCGATCTGCACCGACTCGATCGAGTGGCGGTTCCACGCGGGCTCGAACAGGCCGTTGGCGAAGCGGAGGGCGAGGATGTTCTGCACCGCCTCCTTGCCGAGGAAGTGGTCGATCCGGAACACCTGGTCCTCGGCGAACGCCGAGCACAGGACCGCGTGCAGCTCGCGGGCGGTCGCGAGGTCCGTGCCGAAGGGCTTCTCGGCGACGAGGCGCGAGCGGGCGACGAGGTCCTCGCGGTCGAGCATCCCGACCATGCCCTTGACTGCGCCGGGCGGGACCGAGAGGTAGAGCAGCCGCCGCACGTCGCCGAGCAGGCAGTGGCCCTCGTCGAGCAGCCGGTCCTCCGCGTCGCGGACCGCCTGGGCCAGCGCGCTGCCGTCGTCGGCGGAGGAGGTCACGAAGGTGGTCCGCTCGAGCAGCCGGTCGGCCACCTCGGCGTCCACGTCGCCGACGAACTCGTCCAGCGCGGCCCGGACCTGGCCCCGGAACTCGTCGTCGGAGCCGGGGGAGTGGCGCCCACTGCCGATCACCGCGAAGTGCTCCGGCAGCCGTCCCGCGGCAGCCAGCCGGTAGAGGCCGGGGAAGAGCTTGCGGGCGGCGAGGTCGCCGGTCGCGCCGAAGAGGACGAGGACGTGTGGGGGAAGCTCGTTGCTCACGGCCCCAGCCTCCCGGACAAGTGGGCACCGGCCAAGGGGGTGAGCCGGATCACGCACTACGATGGTGTGGTGGAGGTCCCTGACAAGTTCGCAGCGCTCGGTCTCACCTACGACGACGTCCTCCTGCTCCCGGGTCATAGCGACCTGGCGCCGGACGACATCGACACCACCTCGCGGTTGACGCGTGAGATCTCGCTGAGGTCGCCGCTGATCAGCGCCGCGATGGACACCGTGACCGAGTCGCGGATGGCGATCGCGATGGCCCGCCAGGGCGGCATCGGCATCCTGCACCGCAACCTGTCCGCGGAGGAGCAGGCCTACCAGGTCGACCTCGTCAAGCGGACCCAGACCGGGATCATCTCCAACCCGGTCACCATCGGCCCCGACGCGACGCTCGAGGACCTCGACCGGATCTGCGGCGAGTACCGCGTCTCCGGCCTCCCCGTGGTCGACGCCGACAACCGCCTCCTCGGCATCTGCACCAACCGCGACCTGCGCTTCACGCCCGTCGCGGAGTGGGCGACCACCAAGGTCGACGAGGTGATGACCCCCATGCCGCTGGTCACCGGTGGCGTCGGCATCAGCCGTGACGAGGCGACCGCGCTGCTGCGCAAGCACAAGCGTGAGCGCCTCCCGCTGGTCGACGCCGAGGGCCGCCTCGGCGGCCTGATCACGGTCAAGGACTTCGTGAAGTCCGAGCAGTTCCCGCTGGCCTCCAAGGACGGCGACGGCCGCCTGATGGTCGGCGCCGCGATCGGCTACTTCGGCGACGCCTGGGAGCGGGCCACCGGCCTGATCGAGGCCGGCGTCGACGTGCTCGTCGCCGACACCGCGCACGGCCACGTCACCCTGCTGCTCGACATGGTCCGCCGGCTCAAGTCCGACCCCGCCACGAAGCACGTCCAGGTGATCGGCGGCAACGTCGCCACCCGCGAAGGCGCCCAGGCCTTCGTCGACGCCGGCGCCGACGCGGTCAAGGTCGGCTTCGGCCCCGGCTCCATCTGTACGACGCGCGTCGTCACCGGCTGCGGCGTACCCCAGGTGACGGCGGTCTACGAGGCGTCCCTCGCCGCGAAGCCCGCGGGCGTCCCGGTCATCGCCGACGGCGGCCTGCAGCAGTCCGGCGACATCGCCAAGGCGATCGTCGCCGGCGCCGAGTCCGTCATGATCGGCTCCATGCTCGCCGGCTGCGAGGAGTCGCCGGGCGAGGTGGTCTTCCACCAGGGCAAGCAGTACAAGGCCTACCGCGGCATGGGCTCGCTCGGCGCGATGTCCTCGCGCGGCAAGAAGTCCTACTCCAAGGACCGCTACTTCCAGGCCGAGGTCACCAGCGACGACAAGATCGTCCCCGAGGGCATCGAGGGCCGGGTCGCCTACAAGGGCCCGCTCGCCGGCGTCGCCCACCAGCTGCTCGGCGGCCTGTCGCAGTCGATGTTCTACGTCGGCGCGCGGACCATCCCCGAGCTGCAGGACAAGGGCCGGTTCATCCGGATCACCTCGGCCTCGCTCAAGGAGAGCCACCCGCACGACATCGAGATGACCGTGGAAGCGCCGAACTACCACCGTTAGATGGCGCGAGCGCCGGCGTTGAACTGCGCGAGCGCGTCGCCGGTCGTGCTCACCGCACGGGCGCTCGCTCCGCTCGGCCCGCGGGCTTCGCACGACGCGGCTGCGCCGCGGGGCGCCGCGCTGCCGCGCCGCGGTTGCCTTGCGTAGGTCCCGCCTCCGCCTGGCGGCAAGCCGACACTGCAGGTAACGGGCGGGAGCGCCGGCGTTGAATTGCGCGAGCGCGTCGCCGGTCGTGCTCACCGCACGGGCGCTCGCTCCGCTCGGCCCGCGGGCTTCGCACGACGCGGCTGCGCCGCGGGCGCCGCGCTGCCGCGCCGCGGTTGCCTTGCGTAGGTCCCGCCTCCGCCTGGCGGCAAGCCGACACTGCAGGTAGGGGGCGCGAGCGCGCCGCGGGGCGCCGCGCTGCCGCGCCGCGGTTGCCTTGCGTAGGTCCCGCCTCCGCCTGGCGGCAAGCCGACACTGCAGGTAGGGGGCGCGAGCGCGCCGCGGGTCAGTCGGTCCCGGGCAGCGGCCAACGCGCGAGGACCTCGACCACGCCCTCGAACGAGTCGCTCCAGGTCAAGGTGTCGGGCTCCGCGGAGTCGGCAGGCAGGAAGATCGGGACGCAGCCCTCGAGGCGTGAGCCCCGGCCGAAGGGCTCGGTCACCTCAGGCGTCGTGCACGGACCGCCGGACGTCGTCGGGTGGAGTGCGGGGAGGTCGGTGCTGCCCGACGCGAGTCCGAAGCCGGGGGCCACGAAGGTGGCGGCCACGCCATCGACGTACTCGATCCGGAAGCGCACGTAGTACACGCGGGAGGCGGCGAGGGTGGCCGCATCGGCGTGGTCGTCGCGCACGCTGTCGAAGTCGTCGATCGAGCCTTCCTCCGCCGATGTCGGCGTCACCTCGAGGCTGCCGAGCTGCTCGTCGTCGACGTGGGCGACGACCGCGGGCTCGCTGAAGGACGAGCGTTCGGTCCCCGTGTGCGACCCGGGGTCGTAGGGGAGCTCCTCCGCGCTCCCGCCCACCGTCCCGTCGTCGCACGCGGCAAGGAGGGCGCCGACGGCGGCGCAGACCAGGCCGGGCAGGCGGCGGGTTCGTGACACGAAGGTCGGTCTCTCCGCCTGGCGTCCGGGGCAAACACCCGGCCGGTGGATCCCGGCCGCGGTATTTCAACCGCAGCGGGGCTGGCGTTCCGCCGTCGTTCACCTGACTCGCACCGTCCGGACGCGCACTGCCGTCACGGTTCCTCTGGTCGCGCGGTCCCGCGCGCCGTGTGACCGGCCTTCTCGGGTGGGCCACGACCGAGGACGATGAGTGACCAGCCTGCCCCTTTCGGACCCGGGCGCGCCTGTAGCCGAGCCCCGCCGGATCTCGCGCAGGCCGTCCGGCGGAGACGCCGCCTTCGTCAACGTCTTCCGCGTCATCGGCGCGTCCGTGCTCGTCATCACCGGCGGCGTCGGCGTCTTCCTCGCGGTGCAGACCGTGCCGACGTTGCGCCACTACGGGCTCGACTTCCTCACCACCGCGCGCTGGGAGCCCGAGGTCGACCTGCTCGGCATCGCGGGCGTCGTCGTGGGCACGGTCTCGATCGCCCTGCTGGCGATGGTCTTCGCGTTCCCGCTGGCCCTGCTGACCGCGTTGTTCATCACGGAGTACGCGCCGGCGCGGGTCAAGCCCTTCCTGGTGTCCCTCGTCGACCTGATGGCGGCGGTGCCGTCGATCGTCTACGGCCTGTGGGGCTTCTTCCTGATGATGCCGCACGTCGCGGAGCTGTCGTACTGGCTGCAGCGCCACTTCGGCTGGGTGCCCTTCTTCGAGATCCGCGACACCGACCCGGACAGCCCGGTGTGGGACACCACCCGCTACATCGCCAGCTCGTTCTGCGCCTCCGTGCCCGTCGCGATGATGGTGCTGCCGATGGCGTGCGCCGTCATGCGGCAGGTCTTCTCGCAGACCCCGCCGGGGGAGCGGGAGGCGGCGCTGGCGCTGGGCGCGACGAAGTGGGGCGTCATCACGTCCGTCGTGCTGCCCTTCGGCCGCGGCGGCATCATCGGCGGCACGATGCTCGGCCTCGGCCGCGCCCTCGGGGAGACCATCGCGGTCGCGCTGATCATCTCGCCCGCCTTCGAGATCAAGTGGAACGTGCTCGAGGTCGGCGCGATCTCGGTGAGCTCCCTGATCGCGATCCAGTTCAGCGAGGCGAGCCCGTCGCAGCTGTCGGCCCTGCTGGCGGCCGGGTTCGTGCTCTTCGTGCTGACCCTGGTCGTCAACACCTGTGCCGCGATGATCGTCAACCGCAGCCGGTCCGGGGCGGACGCCGACGCATGAGCACGAGTACGACGACCAGCACGCCGCGGTCGACCACCACGCCCCGCACCCACCTGCCGGTCCGCGACGACGACGCGCCGCCGCCGGTGCCGCGCCTCGCGATCGGCGCGCCCAACGCGGACGAGCTGTTCGTGCGCGTCGGCGCCTGGGTGGCCGCGGTCGCGATCGCCTGGCTGATCACCCAGCGCTTCCTGCCGCTCGCCGGCCTGCCGTGGTTCCTCATCGTCCTCTTCGTGGGCGGCGTCGCGATGACCGCGCTGCTCACGACCATGACGGGGACCTGGGTCGAGGTGAAGGACCGCGTCGCGGGAGCGGTGATCACCGGTGGCGCGCTCGTCGTCGGGGCGGCGCTCGTCTCGACCATCACCTTCGTCTTCCTCCGCGGCTGGCGGGCCCTGCTGCACACCAACTTCTTCCTCGACGACATGGCGGGCGTCGACCCGAAGGCGTCCTTCGACGCCGGTGGCGTCGCGCACGCGATCACCGGGTCCCTGATCCAGCTGGGGATCGCGCTGGTCATCACGCTGCCGCTCGGCATCGGCACCGCCGTCTTCATGACCGAGGTCGGCGGCCGGTTCTCCCGCGTGGTCCGCACCGTCGTCGAGGCGATGACGGCGCTGCCCTCGATCGTGGCCGGCCTGTTCGTCTACGCCGTGCTGATCCTGACCCTCGGCTTCCCGCCCTCCGGGTTCGCGGCCGGCATGGCGATCGCGGTCATGATGCTGCCGATCATCGCCCGCGCCGCGGACGTCGTGCTCCGCGTCGTGCCGGGCACCCTGCGCGAGGCCAGCCTGGCGCTCGGCGCCAGCCGCTGGCGCACCGTGTGGCACGTGGTGCTGCCGACCGCCCGACCGGGCCTGGCGACGGCGGTGATCCTGGGCGTCGCGCGCGGCATCGGTGAGACCAGTCCCGTCCTGCTCACGTCGGGGGCGGCCAACTTCCTGGTCACCAACCCCTTCGAGGGCGCCATGAACTCGCTGCCGCTCTACATCTACAACGGCGCCCGCAGCGGGGAGCCGGCGCTGATCGACCGCGCGTTCGGTGCCGCCGCGGTGCTGATGGTCCTCGTCCTCGTGCTGTTCGTCATCGCCCGCCTTGTCGCCCGACCCGCCGGCGGCAACCGGCGCGGCCTCGTCCGACCGTTCGTCCGCGCGCTCGGCACCGCCGTCCGCAAGATCCCCACGTCCCGGAGCAGCTCATGATGTCCCGCGCCCGCAGTACGACGCTCGCGATCCTCGCCGGCCTCGGACTCCTGTCCGTCCTCGCCGGCACGGCCGCGGCGAGCGTCCCCGAGGAGACGCCGCGCGACGGCGTCGCGTCGCGTGCGGCGGCGTACGCGACCATCGAGGGGAAGGGCTCGACCTGGTCGAAGCTCATCGTCGACAAGTGGATCGGCGACGTCGACAGCAAGGGCATGAAGGTCGTCTACAGCGGCGTCGGCTCGAGCGCGGGCCGCAAGGCGTTCGCCGACGGCACCGTCGACTACGCGATCTCCGAGATCCCCTACCAGGGCGTCGACGAGAAGAGCGGCCAGGCCGACAAGAGCGACCGCGACTACGCCTACCTGCCGATCGTGGCCGGTGGCACCTCGTTCACCTACCAGCTCAAGATCGGCACCCAGCAGGTGCGCAACCTCCGCCTCTCGGGGGAGACGGTCGCCAAGATCTTCACCAACCAGATCACCAGCTGGGACGACGCGCAGATCACGCGGGACAACAACGGACGCAAGTTCCCGAAGATCCCGATCACGCCCGTGGTGCGCTCGGACGGCTCGGGCACGACGGCCCAGTTCACCCGCTGGATGGACGCGGAGTACCCCTCGATCTGGCGCCCCTACTTCGGCAAGAGCGGCCTGACGTCGTACTTCCCGAAGAAGGGCCGGCAGATCGCGCAGGCCGGCTCCGACCAGGTCATGAACACGATCAAGGGCTTCGCCGGCAACGGCACGATCGGGTACGTCGAGTACGCCTATCCGAAGAACGCCGGCTACCCGGTCGTGAAGGTCAGCAACAAGGCGGGCTACTACGTGGAGCCGACGACCTTCAACGTGGCGGTCGCGCTGACGAGGGCGAAGATCGACCCGGCCACGCTGACGCAGGTGCTGGACGCGGTCTACCGCAACCCGGACCCGCGGGCCTACCCGCTGTCGTCGTACTCGTACATGATCATCCCGACCAGTGCCGACGACCCGCGGATGACCACGGCGAAGCGCCAG
Organism: Nocardioides sp. SRI_004; assembly: GCF_057586415.1. Classification (NCBI taxonomy): domain Bacteria; kingdom Bacillati; phylum Actinomycetota; class Actinomycetes; order Propionibacteriales; family Nocardioidaceae; genus Nocardioides; species Nocardioides sp. SRI_004. The sequence goes on along the minus strand of NZ_JBYCZV010000016.1, from coordinate 3,216 downwards.
ACGCTCGCCGACTTCCTCTACCACTCGCTGTGCGCGGGCCAGGGCGACGCGGGCGACTACGGCTACTCGCCGTTGACCCTCAACCTCGTCTCCGCCGGGTTCACGCAGGTCAAGAAGCTGAAGGCGGCGGATCCCGCCGTCGTGCTGACCAACCGGGACGTGAAGAGCTGCAACAACCCGACCTTCGACGGCAAGAACCTCAACCACAACGTGCTGGCCGACAAGGCGCCACAGCCGGCGGCGTGCGACAAGGACGGCCAGGGCCCGTGCACCACGGGCACCGGCACCGGGGCGCCGTCCACGGACGAGCCCGGAGCCGGTGGGACCGGGGGCACGGGCGGCACGGGTGGCGCCGGTGGCCCCGGTGACGCCCCGGCGAGCGGTGACGCCCCGCCGGTGGTCGACCCGGAGACCGGGGAGGTCGTCGCCGCCGGCAGCACCGGCGGGTCGACGGCCGGCGGCGAGGTCTACGCCAACCCGCTGCTCGTCTCGGACCGTCCCGCGGACAGCCGCACCTTCGGCTGGCTGGCGGTCATCGAGCTGATCGGCCTGGTCGTGCTGCCCGGGCTCTTCGTGTCGGTCCTGCGCCGGCGCCGCGCAGCAGGGGCGGGCCGATGAGCGCCCGCCGCCGGCTCGCCCTGGCGCTCGCCGTCGGGGCGGTCGGGCTCGGGCTGCTGCCGGGTGCGCCCTCCGCGGGCGGAACCACGGAGGCCGCCGGCGCGGCAGCACCCGCCGCCGAGGGCGGCTACTCCCGCACGCGCACCGTCACCCGCGAGGTCCTCGACGCCGACGGAGGTGTCGACGCCACCCTGTCCACGTCCTACCGGATGACGGTCAGGGCCGACCGGACGACCGACCTCCGCGGTCGCGAGCGCGTCGCGATCAGCTGGACCGGGGCAGCGCCGAGCGGTGGCCGGGCGAGCAACCCGTACGGCGAGAAGGGGCTCCTGCAGGAGTACCCGGTCATGGTGCTGCAGTGCCGCGGCACCGACGACGCCGACCTGCCCCTGGCGAAGCGGGTCCGGCCCGAGACCTGCTGGACGTCATCGGTCGCCCAGCGCTCGCAGCGGCTGCGCTCGCGCAGCGAGTCGACCTGGCTCGTCGACCGCTACGCCGACGAGGCGGACCGCCAGCCCGTGTCCGGGATGGACCCGTTCCCCGGTGCCGACTGCCCGGGGCTCGACACCACGGTCGCCAACACCCACCTCACCGAGTTCGTCTCGCAGGCCGGGCGGACCTACCCGGCCTGCGCCGCGGACAGGATGCCGCCGGAGGCCGCCGTGGACGCGGCGTTCCCGCCCTCGGAGCTGGCGGCGTACACGGACCTCGACGGCAAGGGATCCGTGCAGTTCGAGGTGCGCTCCTCCGTCGAGAACGAGTCCCTCGGCTGCTCGCACGAGGTGGCCTGCTCGATCGTCGTGGTCCCGATCCTGGGCATCAGCTGCGACCGGCCCTCCTCGCCGATGACCTCCACCGACCGGGCCTGCCGGAAGGCGGGCCGCTTCGCCGCCGGCTCCAGCAACTTCGCGGAGGAGGGCGTCGACCAGGCGGTCTCGCCGTCGCTGTGGTGGTCGGCGTCCAACTGGCGCAACCGGTTCAGCATCCCCGTCACCTTCGGCCTCCCGGCCGGCGTCTGCGACGTGCTCGACCCGCGTGCGCCCACGAAGTTCTTCGGCTCCGAGCTGATGGCCCAGGCCGCGCTGCAGTGGGCGCCGGCCTACTGCCTGCGCGACGACCGCTTCAACTTCGCGCTCAGCCAGATGCCCGACAACGCGGGCTGGGAGAACATGGAGAACGGCGCCGGACCGGCCGCATTCGTGTCCTCCGAGCACCAGCAGGCGGGCGCCGACCCCGTCGGCTACGCGCCCACCGCCATCAGCGGGTTCAGCATCGGCTACACGATCGACCGGCCCGACAACGGCGGCGAGTACGACCGGCTGCGGCTCAACCCCCGCCTCCTCGCGAAGCTGCTCACCCAGAGCTATCTCGGGTCCGACCTCGGCCGCGGCCACCCCGGCATCGGCGACAACCCGATGGCGATCATGGACGACCCCGAGTTCGTGAGGCTCAACCCCGGCCTCAGCCGCAACGTCCAGGAGGCCGGTGCGACCCTGCTCTCGCTCTCGGTCTCCTCCGACCTGATCCGCCAGCTGACGTCCTACATCGCCCAGGACGCGGACGCGATGGCCTTCGTGGCCGGGACGCCGGACCCGTGGGGGATGAAGGTCAACCCGGCGTACCGGTCGCTCGACCTGCCGCGCGACGAGTGGCCGCTGCTCGACAGCTACATCCCCGAGACGCAGAACGAGTGCCTCAAGCAGAACCCGACGGTGTACTTCACCCAGCTGGCGTCGCCGGTCTCGACGCTGCGCACGATCGCCGACGCGCTCATCGACGCGTGGCCCTACGTGCAGACCCGCTGCGACTACGACACCGCCACGTCGACGTACAAGCTGGGCCGCAAGGACCGGCAGAACTACGGGACGCGATTCATGCTGGGCCTGGTCAGCCTCGGCGACGCCGACCGGTTCGGGATGCGGTCGGCCGCGCTGCTGACCAGCAAGGGCCGGTACGTCGCGCCGACCGACCGGAGCCTGTCCGCGGCCGTCGGCCTGATGCGCCGCTCGGGGGCCCATCGCCCGTTCACCGTGACCCAGGAGGCGGTCACGGCCGCCGGCGACGCCTACCCGGGGACGATGGTCGTCTACACGACCGCGAAGCTCGAGAGCCTCGCCCGCCCGCAGGCCCGCCAGGTCGCGTCCTTCATCAGGATCGCCACCTCCGAGGGACAGGTCCGCGGCCGCGGCAACGGCGACCTGCCGGGCGGCTACCTCCCGATCCGCAAGACCGGCGTCACCGCACCCCTGTGGCGCGCCGCGCAGCAGACGGCCAGCGCGATCGAGGCGCAGAAGGGCGCCGGTACGACGACCCCGGAGGACGTGCCGCCGCCGTCGGACGCCGCGCCGCCGGCCTCGGGTGACGCCGCCGCGCCGCCGGCGGGAACGCCGTCGAAGGCGGGTCCCGGCGCGACCCCGACCACGACGGACGGTACGACGCCCACGGCTGCCACGACGGAGGAGACGACGTCGTCGCTGGGCAACGTCCTGCTGCCGGTCCTCCTCCTGGTCGGTGGCCTCGCCATCGCCAGCTCGGTGGTCTCGCAGCTCGTCGGCCGCCGAGCGGGGACGCCATGACCGCGCCGAGCGTCCCGCCCGC